>JAGUYV010000305.1 GCA_020061125.1 bacterium
CCCCGCGGCGCTGGCTCTGGCCCGCGGCATCGGCAGCCCGGCCCAGCGCCTCGTTCCCATTCCCGCGGACGCCACACGGCGCTTCGCCGCCGCGAACTGACACGGAAACGCTTCAGGAATCTGTCGTGATTCACGGGATATCCTCATCCCAAACCCATGGCTGATTCTTTTTGCCAACACCGGAAAGCGCAAAAACCATGAAAACAGGACAAGAAATATTTTTCGCACAAAACCGACAATTTGGGCTAAATTTACATATAATAGAATCAACAGCGGTTGCGCAGGGAACCAACTCCCTGCCCACTCTGACGCAAAGCCGGTTCTCGGAAAACATTCAAAGAATAGACAGAAGGTGAAATCATGGAGTCCAGGGACAACAAAAAACAACCCTTGGAGGGCGCGCCCAAGCGGCATGGACAGGATCGCACCCCCAGGGTGATGATTGTTGACGACGACGGATACATGCGCAAGAAAATGCGCGAAATCGTGGAAAAACACGGGTATCTGGTTGTCGGCGAAGTGGCGGACGGGTCATCAGCCGCGCATTTCCTCGAGTATCTGCGCCCCGACATGGTGCTCATGGACATCGTGATGAAGGAAATGGACGGGGCCACGGCCACGCGCTCCATCAAACAGCGGTTCCCGGAAGTGCAGGTTTTGATGGTGTCGAGCCTGGGCAAGGGCAACATTGTGCGCGGCGCACTGGCCGCGGGCGCGTGCGGGTTCGTGCACAAGCCGTTCACCGATGAGCAGCTTCTGGAGGCCATGGACCGAGGGCTGAACCCCACGCCCGAGGCCGATGCCCCTCCCGCGCCCGCGCCGATTAAAAAAATTCTGGTCGTGGACGACGATTTGTATATGCGCCGCAAAGTGTGCAAGCTGATCGAGATGCACGAACTGGGCCGGGTCTTCGAGGCCGCGGACGGCGCGCAGGCCGTGGATATTTCCTACCAGTTGCAGCCCGATCTGGTGATTATGGACATCGTCATGAAAGAAATGGACGGGGTCAAAGCCACATCCATGATACGGAAAATCGCGCCCAAAGCGCGCGTACTGGCGGTGTCGTCGCTGAAAAAATCGGAAGTTATCATATCCTGTCTACGCGCGGGCGCATGCGACTATGTGAGCAAGCCCATAGATGAAACGCGGTTTCTGAAAACCATGCGGCACGCGCTCGAGGCGCACGCGCGCCAGGGCGGTATAGATCTGCCGCAGGACAGCGAGGCGCGCGCCGCAGCCCAACAGCCCGCAAGCCCGCGCGTGATGATCGTGGACGACGATGTGATGATGCGCCGCATGATGGGCAAGCTGCTCGAGCGCGCGGGCTGCCGCGTGGCCGGCGAGTTCGACAGTGCCGAGCACGCCCTGCGCCACGCCGCGCAGCTCAACCCCGATGTGGTGCTCATGGATCTGATGATGGGCGGCATGAACGGCGCCATGGCCACGCAGGAACTCAAGCGCACCCTGCCTAACGCAAAAGTCATCGTAGTGTCGGCAATCGCCGAAGCCGGCGTCATTGACGGCTGCATGGCCCACGGCGCCATGGACTACCTCACCAAGCCGTTCGACAACAACTCCCTGGTAAGGGCCATCAAACGCGCCATGAACGCGCATTTGTCGTAGGGCCAGGGGGCCGGGGATTCAGGGATCCGGTCTTTGTTTGTTAGCGACATAGTTTGATGTGTCCCCCAAAACCCCCGAGCCATTGTTGCAGATTCGCAATTCCGCTTTTCTCCGCGCCTCCGCGGTGTCCTTGGCGTTCGTCTCTTCTTTGCGCCAACCTAAAAAACAAAAAGCCCGGCGTGAATTGCCCGGGCCTTGTCTGGTTTCATCCGTGAAACCGGTCTTTTGTGGAGCGGGGGTGAGGAAGCCCGCCCCGCACGGTCCTCCGTGCCGTGTTTTAATGTTTTTGAAACACCCTAGCCAGTGTCGTGCAAGCGCGCATCCGGGCATGCGGCCCGGGGTCAGTCTTTTTCCGCGCTTGCCGTATCTACAGCCACGCCAGACCATGCCTGCGCGGAAAGATTGCCGCTGATTAAAGTCACAAGATTCTCCGTGCCCTGCAATGCGTGCGTGAGCGATGCCGCGGCCGCGTTCTGCAAAATGTTGGCCCTGGCGAAATTTGTGACTTCCTCGGCTATATCCGCATCCATGAGGTTGCTTGTCATGGACGCCAGTTGCGTGTATTCGCTCAACTGGTTGTTGATGGTGCGCTGGATGAGACCCATGAACGCGCCGGTTTCGGTGATGGCGTCGTTCAGAACCTCGAACGCGCCGTCCATGGCGGACAGGGAACTCTGGGCCGCGGCCTGCGTGGTGGCGTCCGCGCCTCCGATGCCCAGGGTATGGGGCACCACGGTGGTGAAGCGGTATTCCAGATAGTCGCCGCTGTCCGCGCCCCAGTGGAACCGCGCATACCACGGCCCGCCAAGCGCTTCCAGTTCCGTGGTTACTTCCGTGACCCAGTTGCTGGTGAGCGGGCCGGGCTTGTAGTTATCCAGGTGAATGTACTTCCCGCCCGTTCCCACCGCGACATTGGCGTAATCCTGATCGAATGTCATGCCGCTGCCTGCGGGGCCGGTGAGTTCGTCGCGGTTGCCGATGTAAATCATCATAATGTCTTCTGCGTTAAGCGCGTCAATGGCCTGCTGCTCGATGGAGGCCGCCACATCCACATCGTTGGCCGGATACGCGCCGCCGCCGCTGCCTTGGTCGTCGCTGTCCGCGTCCGTGACCAGCAGAAACACGCGCTGCGCGTCCTCGCGGAACCCGTTCGGGTTGCCGGGATTGGCAAACGCCGCGGCAGCCTCGACGAGCGCGTCCATTCCGGTCTCATCCCCGCCGGGCAGAGCGCAGGCCCCTGCCTGGGCTCCGAAATCTCCGGCGTTGTCCGTCAGGGTCCAGCCGTTGGTCTGCAGCACGGAATTCACCGCGCCGCCCAGGGTGACGCCGCCCGCGGGCACGGGATACGCGCCCAGTGTCGGGCCTTCGAATCCCACGGCGGCCATATTCAGATCAAACCCTTTGGCCTCAAATCCGGCGAACATGGTTACGGCGTAGATCGCGGCTGCGGTGTGATAGGAACTCATGCTGCCCGTTCCGTCGAAAACCCACACCACATCCAGCATGCCGGGATTGAACATGGTGTGCGAACCGCCGGGCCTCTTGTCGCCGCTGCGCCATGTGATGTTGCGGTTCTGGTCCACGGCCTCAATAATGCCGTCAATTTCCGTCTGGATGATGGCGCGGTCCGCGGCCGTGAGCGTGGCCTCGTTGGCTGCGCGCACCAGCAGATCCTGGAGCTGGTATAGTTTTTCCTGCGTGTTGTAGAGCGCGTCCCAGCGCAACTGGCCGAAACTTGCGGCCATCTCCAGGTTTTCAATCGAGGCCTGGATGCGGCCCAGGCGGTTCTGGAAATGGCCGCGGGCCATGGCGTGGCTGCTCGGCTCATCCGCCGCGCTGTTGATGCGCAACCCGGTGCTCAAACGCTTGAGCGCGCGCCTTGCGCTGTTCTCGTTGCGCGTCATGGACTCGATGATGCGCGATGTGGATATTCCGTATTGCGACAAAGGTATAGACATAACTTATCACATCCGTGTGAGCCAGATTTTCCGCCCGGAATCCGTACCGGCCGGAGATTGCCCAAAAGCAAAAAGCCATAAACAGGCTTCCACAATTTATGGTGTTTTTGTGGGTGAATGCGCCCGGCGCGGCTGGCTCGGCAAGTGGCTTAGGCTCGCCCCCAGACACCGGGTGCGGTGTGCTTCTATTGATCATTTTCCATATTTTCGAGGAGTTGTCAACATTTTTTTCGGGGCATGGGCATTTGGCGCGCGGGGGTTGGGAGGGCAAGGACCCCGCGGACATGCGGAGCCGCGGAGAAATGCGTGTGCCGGTTATTTGTCCGTGCGAACGCCCGGCTCACGCTGCGGGGCAACCGCTGCGCCAATAGTTTCAACCATCCGTTCATTGCCACGCCCGCGGCGGATGCGTACAATGATAGGGACACTCGGGGAGAGCTGTATCGAATGAACATGAGAGATCTCGGACAGCGCATCAGGCAGCGGCGCGAGCAGCGCATGCTGCGGCAGTCGGACATCGCCGGCGCGCTCCAGATCAGCGCCCAGGCCGTGTCCAAATGGGAGCGCGGCGAGAACGCGCCGGACATCGCCCTGCTCACGCCCCTGTGCCGCCTGCTCGATGTGAGCGTGGAGTGGCTGCTGCAGGGCGACACCCCGGACCGCGACACATTCCCCGCCACGGTGTTCTGCACGGGCCTCAACGGGTTCGCGCGCCGCGCC
>JAGUYV010000175.1 GCA_020061125.1 bacterium
CAGCGCGCGCTGGGCAAGGCGCTGCGCGCCATGGGCGTGATCGCGGCCGTGGCCCTGCCCCTGTCCGTGCTCTTCGGCGTGGGTTTGAGCGTGCCCATCGTGCGCCCATTGCGCCAGGTCGTGAACAGGATTCAGGACATCGCCCGGGGCGGCGACCTGCGCGCCGAAGTTCCCGTGCGGCGTCTCGATGAGATCGGACTTCTGGCCCGCGCGTTCAACGACATGTCCCGCGCACTGGACGAGCGCGACAAAGCGCTGCGCGCCAGCGCCGAGGAACTGCGCATCAACCAGGAACAGCTCATTCAGAGCGGCAAACTGGCCGCGCTCGGCGAACTCGCCGCGGGCGTGGCCCACGAAATCGGAAACCCCTTGAGCGCCATTTCGGGTTACGCCCAGATGTTGCGCAAAGGTAAAATCGGCGATGACGCGAAGCTGGAATTCCTCATCGAGATCGAGAAGGAAACCGAGTTCATCGAACGCATCATTTCGGATCTGCTGGACTTTTCGCGCCCGGCCACGGGCGGCCCGCACCCCGTGGATCTCGTGGAAACTCTGGATGCGGCTCTCAAGACAGCCAGCGCGCACAAGGCGTTCAAAGGCGTGACCGTAACGCGCGAAGTGGATGAAAACACGCCCGCGGTCATGGCCAACCGCAAGGAAATTCTGCAGGTGGGCATCAACCTGTTCATGAACGCGGCGCAGTCCATGCCCGCGGGCGGGGAAATTTCCCTGACTGTAACGGGCATGAACGACTCCGCGGTGTTCACCGTGGCGGACCGCGGCCCGGGCGTGCCCGGACACCTGCTGGACAAAATCTTCGACCCGTTCTTCACCACCAAGCCCACGGGCGTCGGAACCGGGCTTGGGCTTTCCATCTGTTACCGGATCATCGAAAAACTGGGCGGCCGCATCGCATACGCGCAGCGCCCGGGCGGGGGCGCCTCGTTCACGGTCACTCTGCCCGCGGCGCCGGCTGCGGCCCGTTCGCAACAAGAGGGCATTACGGGAGGATCTCATGACGGAACGCATTCTGGTCATTGACGACAAGGAAAACATCTGCAAGCTGCTGTCCGCGCATCTGCAGAGCGAGGGGTATCAGGTTGATACCGCGCCCGACGGCGAACAGGGAACCGCCATGTTCGATTCCGGGGTTTACGACCTGGTGATCACGGATGTAAAAATGCCGGGCATGGACGGATTGGAAGTGCTGCGCCGCATCAAGGACCGCAGCCCGGACACGGTGGTGGTGATGATCACCGCATTCGCGGACATGGACGACGCCATCGCGGCCATGAAAATGGGCGCATTCGACTACCTCAAGAAACCGTTCAAGCTCGAGGAGATTCAGGCCACGGTGGAAAAGGCGCTCGAAAACCGCCGCCTGCTTCAAGAAAACCGGCGCCTGCGCCAGGAAGTCGAACAGAAGTACTCCTTTGAAAACATCCTGGCGCGCAGCAAGCCCATGCAAAATGTGTTCACGCGCATCGAGCGCGTGGCCGCGGCCAACAGCGCCGTGCTCATCACCGGAGAAACCGGCACGGGCAAGGAACTCGTGGCGCGCGCCATCCATTACAACAGCCTGCGCAAAACCGCCCCGTTCGTGGTGGTCAACTGCGGCGCGATCCCCGTGACGCTCATCGAGAGCGAGCTGTTCGGGCATGTGCGAGGCGCATTCACCGACGCCATCGCCAACAAGCCCGGCCGGTTCGAGGACGCCCACGGCGGCACCCTGTTCCTGGATGAAATCGGCGAACTGGACATCTCCGTGCAGGGCAAACTGCTGCGCGCGCTCCAGGAAGGCGAGGTCTCGCGCATCGGCGAAGCGCGCACCCGCAAGGTGGATGTGCGCGTGATCTGCGCCACCAACAGGAATCTCGAACAGGAAATTCTCAAAGGCGGATTCCGCAAGGACCTGTTCTACCGCGTGAATGTGGTGCCCATTGCGCTGCCGCCGCTGCGGGACCGGGCCGAGGACATCCCCCTGTTGCTGAACCATTTCCTTTCCATGTTCACCGCCCAGCACAATCGCGGCGAGATGCAATTCGGCGCCAACGCCATGGCCCGCCTGCTTTCCTACTCGTGGCCGGGCAATGTGCGCGAACTCATGAATGTTGTCGAGCGGTGCGTGCTCATGAGCGAGAACCCGATCATCTCCGAGCCTGACCTTCCCGCGGAAATTCTGGCCGCGCCCCGGCCCGCCGCGGACGGCGCGCCCGTGGAAACCCTGCTCGGCGCAGAGGGCAAGGTGCGCGCCGTAGTGCCCGCGGACGAGGTTTCCCTCAAACGCGCCATGGACCAGGCCGCGGAAGTCATCGAGCCGGAACTCATCCGGCGCGCTCTTTCCGCCGCTTCCGGCAACAAGGACAGGGCCGCGGCCATTCTCGACATCAGCCGCCGCTCCCTGTTCTACAAACTCAAGCAGTACGGACTGAACTGACGCCCGCGCCGCTCCAAGGATTCTTCATGAAACTGCTGCTCGTTCAGCCGCCCAAACGGTTCTGGCCCTACATCAGTGAAGGGGACAACTATCTGCTGCCGCAGTGGATGGTGTGCCTGGCCGCGGCAGCGCGCTCCGCAGGTTACGAAACCCGCATGATTGATTGCGCGCCGCGCAGAACCGGCTGGAAAAGCCTGGCCCGCGAAATCGCGGACTGGCAACCCGACTTCGTGGGCGTGGGCGAAAACCACGCGCTGTACGCCGACGAATCCCTGCGCGCCCTCAAGCTCGCCAAAGAGGTGCGCCCGGGCGCCGTGACCATCGCCGGCGGCACGCATTTCTCCAATACCGCAGAGCAAACCCTGGCCCACGGGTTCGTTGATTTCATCGCCACGCGCGAGGGGGAAATCACGCTTGTGGACCTCATGAACGCCGTGCGCGACGGCCGCGAT
Organism: bacterium; assembly: GCA_020061125.1. GTDB lineage: Bacteria > UBP15 > UBA6099 > UBA6099 > DSWB01 > DSWB01. The sequence continues at coordinate 2,890 of JAGUYV010000175.1, forward strand.
CCCGAAACCGTGCAGAGCATCATCTTCAGCCGGGACGGGCAGATCACGGCCACGCCCCCGCGCCCGCTCATCGAGGATCTCGATTCCCTGCCCATGCCCGCCTACGACATCGCCTCCATGGAGCTTTACGGCAACTCCAGATTCCTGTTCTCGCCGGGCGGGGCCACCATCTTCCACTCCCGGGGCTGCGTGAGCAACTGCCGCTTCTGCGCCTGGTGGCTTCAGATGGCGGATGTCAAAGTCAAAGACGACGGCAAGCAGATTCTCAAGCCGCGCTGGCGCACCAAGAGCGTGGATTACACCGTGTCCGAAATCGAGCTGCTGGCGGAAAAATACAACAAGAAGTGCCTGGTGTTCGTGGACGAGTACTGGAACTATGACAGCGCGTGGAACGCGGCGTTTTCCGAGGCCTTGATTAAAAAGAATCTGGGCGTGGTGTGGTTCGCGTTCATGCGCGCGGACGCCATCGTGCGCGACGAGGAGAACGGCGTGCTCGAAGCCATGGTGCGCTCGGGCATGGTTCATGTGTGCGTGGGCGTGGAGCACACGGACGCGGACAAGCTTGCCTCCATGGGCAAGGGGTTCTATTCCTCGGACACCTCCACGCGCTGCTTCCATATCCTGCGCGACAAGTATCCCGGCGTGTTCCGCCAGGGCACCTTCATCGTGGGCACGCGCCAGGAAACCCGCGAGAGCATGCTGAACCAGGTGCGCTACGCGCGCCATCTGGATCTGGACTACCCCGGCTTCCACCCCATCACGCCCGTGCCCGGCACCGATGTCTGGCGCGAATACGATGAAAACGGCTGGATCGAGACCAAGGATTTCCGCGAGTACGACTGGATGACGCCCATCATCAGTTCCGAGCACATGACGCGCTCGGAGATTGAAGATTTTCTGATCAATTTGAGCAAGAAATTCGTCAGCCCGCGGTGGTTTCTGCGCGGCATCACAAGCCGCAGCGCGTACCGCCGCCGCATGTATGTATGGTGGCTCATCGTAACATTCCGCGTGATCTGGGACTCGATCCGCCGCCGCGTGAAGCCGTTCACCACGGAATCCTATTCGTTTCTCGTGAAGCCGGAGTGGTATGACGACTGAAGAGCCAAAACAGGACTCCGCAGCGCAACGCTGGTGGCCGCTGATCTGCGCGCTGGCCGGGGCGCTGTTTTTCGCGGCCGCCTGGCCGTCGCTGGACGCGCACGGGCTGTGGATTGACGAGATGCGCACGGGCTACGCCACGATAACGCACCATGCGCTCCGCATGTCCGTGCTGCGTTACATTGTGCTGAACGATCCCGCGGGACCGCTGCACACGCTGCTCACCGTCGGGTTCTGTTCCGTGGCCGGGAATTCCGACGCCATGCTGCGCCTGCCGCCGCTGGCGTTCATGTCCCTGTGCGTGTGCGTGTTCGGCATGCTCGCGCGGCGCTTTCTCGCGCAGGGCGCGTCGTTCGCCGCCCTGCTCCTGTTCGCGTTTTCCATGAACACGCTGTACTTCGCGCAGGAAGCGCGGCCATACGCCATGCTCCTGTTCTGGTCCCTGCTTTCGTATTTGCTGGCGACCCTGGAACCGGACAACCCGCGCCGCCGGGCGGGCCTGTTCTCCCTCGCGTTCATCCTCGGCTCGTACACGCACATCGTATTCGCGTTCGTGATCGCAAACTGCGTGCTGCACGAATGGCTCGTGGACCGGAACGCACCCGGCGCCGGCAATTCCGGAGCGCGCCCGGCGGCGCTTGCTCTGCTCTGGCAGCGGATGCCCGCAACCGCGGGAGCGGCGGCCGCGGCCCTGGCGTATCTGCCCTGGTTCATTGCGCTGCTCACCCTCTCCGCGGATCCGTCGCGCACGCCGGATGTCACGCATTCCCTGGGCAAAACCGCGCTGGTTGCTTTCAGCGGCCTGTTCACGGGCAATGCGTACGCGCCCATGAAATTCATGGCCATGGCTTCGGCCGCGGCCATGATCCTCTGGTTGTACGGGCTGGCGCGGTTTCCCGTGCGCGGGCGATGCGGCCGCCGCACTCTGGCGCTGTGGACCGCCGCACCCATGCTCCTCGCGTTCGCGGCTTTCGCCCTGTTTCGAGGCGTATACAATTTCTTTCACTTCCGTTATCTTTTACCCGTGTTCCCCATGCTCATCCTGGCTATGGGCGCGGGCCTCGGCGCGTTCGTTCAGGACAATGCCGTGAACCTGCTGCGCCGCAGGGGCGAGCCTTTGCCCGAGCGCATCGCGGACCTGTGGCTCCGGCCCTCGGCCCTGCCGAAATTCCTTTTCGTTTTTGTGCTCCTTGTGTTTTTTTTCGGCAATTTCATGAACATCGGCAGATACAGCCGGACACCCCTGCAGGACTGGCGTGGCGCTTACGATTTCATTTCCCAAAACGCGCGCCCGCCCCACGACACGATTCTGGTTTACGGCATCGCGGCGCCCATGATCTCCTACTACGCAAACAGGGAAGGCATTGCCGGAAAACGAGTCTTCACACTCAAGAGCGCGGACAAAGTCCGGGACATTTACGACGCGTTCGCATCCACGGACAACGCGCGCCTGATTTTTTACGAGGACCGCTGGCGAACGGAACTCAATCCGGTTCAGCACAAATGGTTCGCGCCCCTGTGCCGCAACAAAACCGTTCTGCCCGGCCGCTTCGGGGACATCACTATCTGCTCTTCAACAAATCCCATGCTGTTTGACACCCTGTCCCTGTGCTTCGGGCATGACCCGCGGCGCAGCGATCAAACCTGGGGTTCCCATTGCGGCGCAAAGGAAACCGGATGCCTGAAATTTCTGTGCGCGGGGAAAGCGTGCCGTGCGGGGTTCGACAATCCCGCGCCCGGCCCGGTCTCCATCGCCGTGACGCAACCCCTGCCCGCGGAACTGTCATTTCGTGCGCGCCGGGGCGCGGCGGATTTTTCATTTCACGCCGGACACAATGCGTACCTGACCACGGCCCTTGCCGCGGGCGCTTTTGATCTGGCGCTGGATCCCGCGGCGGGCGTATTCGAGCCTTTTTGCGTTGACCTGATCCGGCGCGGCGGCATGGCGCTGCCCGGCCCGGCAGATGAAGCGCCTCAATCCGCGGAATGGATCCGCAAATGAACGGTAATGGACAAAAAGCAAATCCGGCTGCGCCCTCGCCCTGGCCCCTGTGGCTGCTGCTTGCCGATGCGGCGGTGTACGCGCTCGCCGCGTACCACTGCGCGCTGCTGGTGTTTTTCTGCAGGGACGGCGCCGTGGGGCCGGGCATGCGTTTTGCGGGCATGAGCCTTGCCCTTGTGGTGGCCATGCTCGGCTACGCCGCGCGCCACGCTCTGGGATCCGCATGGAAACGGCTCCTGGTTCTCGACGCCCTGGCGTTCCTGTTTCTGGCCGCATGGCTGCCGTGGAAATTCTCCGGCGTGCAGACCGCCAAAGGGCTGTCCTTCGCGTGGGCGGCCATTGAGTGGTGGAAACTGCCGCCCAATCTGGAGTTGATGTTCCGCGCGTCGCCCGGCGGATTCCTGTTGTTCTGGGTGGCCGTGCTGGGACTCATCGAACTCATGCGCCGAGGCATGCGCAAAACCGCCGCCGCCGTCATCATCGCGTTTTCCGCGTGGTACTCATTTCAGCTTGCGGGCATGGAGGCCGGCGTGCGCCTGCCCGCGTATCTGTTCTTCGTGATCGCGCTGCTGGCGGCTACAGCAGCAGGGTACAGGGGCTATCTGCGAACCTTTGCGCGCGTGCTGGTCATGGACGGCGCATTTCTTGTGATCTTCCTTTTTTACATCGGCGCCCTGCCCCTGGCCGCGCCCGGTCCGCCCGCGAACGCGCCCGGCGTCACGCGCATTTACCCGGCGCGAAACGCGCGCGCGGATTTCCCTCTCAAGTTTCTGCGAGACATGCACGCGGACACCCGCTCCGGCTTCCTGTTCACCGCCTACGGCCCCACCTCCGGCATCGTGCGCGTCAGCATGCAGTCCGGCCGCGCAGACATCATTCACAACCCCGGCATCGTGCGCGTGATGTGGACCCGCCCGGAACTGGACCATGTGTTCGCCCTGGACTGGCAATATGCGGACTTCTACAAAATTAAAAAGCACCCATTCAAAATCCTCTCCAAAACGGACATCCATGACAGCGTGCTGGTCACACCCATGAGCTACGCCATCACCCGCGGCAAGCTCTATGTGGTAAGCACGGACCTGCCCGCTCTCACGCGCCTGGACCTTGCCACCCTCGAAAAGGAAGCGCGCCTGGACTTCCGCGCCCTGGGACTCACGGCGTTCCGCAGCGGCGCCTGGAAATGCATTATTGACGAAAAGAAACAAAAACTCTTTGTGGAAATGGGTCCGGTGGATCTCAAGGGCCGTTATCGCATCGCGCGCGTGGACCTCAAGTCTTTTTCCGTCGAGAAAACCGCATACCTGCCCGAAGGCGGCCTGGAACTTGTTCGCGTTCCCTGGGACAACGCTTTAATCGCACCATCGTTTTTTTCTGAAAATATGTTCGTGCTCGACGCGGACACGCTCGAAATCCGGCGCGTGATCAAGGGGCCGCTCACATGCCGCAACCTGATTGCGGACACGGAACGGAGACTGCTTTACGGAACCAGCTACACACGCGGGCGGCTTGCGGCCATCCGCTACAGGGACGGTAAGACCTTGCGCGAGATCCCCATCGGCCGCAAGCCGTCCTCCCTGGCCTTTGCTCCAGAGCAGGACACCCTTTACGCGGGCAGCGCGCGCGGCATCTTCCGCATCAGCATCCCGGCTCTGCTGCATGGTCAACCATCAGAAACGCAATAGCGCGCCCTGTGATTTCCTCGCAGATTCAAACACGGAGATTACAACTTGCAGTCCAGAGCCAACTGGGCCAGAGTGCGCGCCACCTGCCCTGTTCCGCCCGCGGCGTAATACCCTCGCGGCTTGTCGAACATATACACGCCCGCGATGTCCAGATGAACCCACGGGGTTTTTTCCACGAAGAACTCAAGAAACAGAGCGGCCGTGGTTGCGCCCGCATATTTGCCGCCCACATTCTTGATGTCCGCGATCTGGCTTTTGTTCATTTCCTTGTATTCGTCGTCGGTGGGCATGTGCCAGAGCTTCTCGCCGGTTTTTTCCGAAGCGGCCATGACCCGGGCCAGGAGTTTTTCGTCGTTGGTGAACACGCCGGCGCGGGTCTCGCCCAGCGCGGCAACGCACGCGCCCGTGAGCGTGGCGGCGTCCACGATGGCGTCCGCACCCTGCTTTTTTGCGTAGCAAATGGTGTCCACAAGAATGAGGCGGCCTTCGGCGTCCGTGTTGGCGATTTCAATGGTCTTGCCGTTCATTGCGGTGCGAATGTCGTCCACGCGTTGGGCCGCGCCGTCCGGCATGTTCTCCACGCACGGGGCGTACGCGGTCACATTGATTTTCGGACCCAGTTTGGCGATGGCGGTCATGGCGCCTATCACGCTGGCCGCGCCCGCCATGTCCCCTTTCATGCCCGCCATGGAGTTTGACGGCTTCAGGGACAGCCCGCCGGAATCGAAAGTCACGCCCTTGCCGATCAGCGCCAGGGTTTTCTTGGACGCGGGGTTTCCCTTATATTCCATGATGATGAGCCGGGGTTCCTGTACGGAACCGATGGTCACGCCCAGGTATGCGCCCATTTTGTGTTTTTCGAGGTCTTTGCGGCCCAGGGATTTCACGGTCACGGGCAGGCCCTTGAGCGCGGCGCGCGCGCGGCGGTCCATCTCCACGGGGGTAAGCACATTGGGCGGCTCGTTGACCAGATCGCGTGCGAGGATGGCGGCCTGCGCCATCACGGTTCCCATTTTGACGCCCGCGCGAATGGCGGACAAGCGGCCGGGGTCGCGCTCGACGATGGTGAGTTCGCCAAGCTCCGCAGGCTGATCCTCTTTGGCGACGCTTTTATATTTGTCGAATTTGTAAAGGCCGAGAAGCGCGCCCTCGGTCACGGCCTGCGCCGCGTCGCGGGGGTCGAGTCCGCCTGCGCCCGCACCATGGAGAATGGTGGCGGCAGATCGGAAGAGCG
>JAGUYV010000320.1 GCA_020061125.1 bacterium
GATCGCGGTCCGGCCGGCCGCCGTATTCCCTGGGCGCCGCATACTTCGTGGGCTTGGCCTCGGCCACGATGATCTTGCTGCCGAGCAGTTCCGCACCGTTCAGGCCCTCGATGGCGGCCTGGGCGTCCTGTTCGCTGCGCATGTGCACGAACCCGAAGCCGCGGCACTTGCCCGTGCTTTTTTTCTTCACGGGTTCGGCGCGCTCCACGCTGCCGTGCTGCGCGAACAGCGATCGCAATGCGTCGGCGTTCACATCCTCGTCCAGATTCCCTACATACAACACTTTGCTCATTTATAAACTCCATTCAAATTTGTAATCGCGTCCGGACGGCGCGGGACTGGCCCCGCCGCAACGCGTTCCCCCCTTGCCCTGCGGCATGGCGCAAACGCGTTATTCAGAAAGCTCGATGAGTGGAAGAATGTTGATGCCACCTGCGAACTTATTGGGATCATTATAGCGCGTTTGCGGCGGATGCGGGGAAAGCCCGGGAATTTTCACGCGCCGCCGCGCATGCCGTCCAGCGTGTCCCGGAAGCGCAGATAGCCCGCGTAGGAGCGCACGGCCGGGTACAGGAGCGGCTCCGCCGGGAATCCGAAGGGCCGCCGGTTGATGAAAAACAGCCGGGTGCGGTGCGTGTCCTGATTGAAATACAGGTCGCGGATGATTTTACCCGAAGCATTGGCCAGGGACACGCCATGGCCGGTGTAACCCGTGGAATAGTACAGGTTGCGATGTTCGCCCATCACGCCCGCGATGGGGAAGAAATCGAAGGTGCACGCCACGGGGCCGCCCCAGCGGTGCGTGAACCGGATGCCTTTGAGCGGCGGAAACAGGTCCACCAGCGCCTGCTCCACCTGGGCGAAGACTTTCTCGTTTCGGTCCCTTGTGGTGTTGTAATTGAAATAGTACAGGGCCGAGCCGCCGCCGATGGAGATGCGGTTGTCCGCGGTGAGGCGGAAGTAGTGCACGAACCGGCGCGCGGTTTCGATGCCCCAGCGGCCGGCCCAGCCGATGGCGTCGAGCTGCCTGTCCGTGAGCGGCTCGGTGAGCACGATATAAGTGAACAGCGGGAACACATGGCGGCGGAACAGGCCCAGGCTGGCCGAATAGGCGTTGGCCGCGGCCATGCCCGCGGGAGCGGATGCCCGGCCCCCCGGCGTGTGCAGCACGATGTCCCTGCCCTGCTCCAGCCGCGTGACCCGCGTGTTCTCAAAAATCTCAACGCCCATGTCCGTGAGCACGCGCTTCATGCCCCTGCAATATTTAGCGGGATTTAGAATGCCGCAGTGAGGCTCACGCATTCCGGCCACAGCCGGTGTGGACGGCAGCAGCGCGCGCACGCCCTCCGCGTCCAGATACTCGGCCTGCGTGCCGAGCCGGATGTGCATGTCGGTTTCCTTGCGGACCTTGGCGATGTGCGGCTTTGACAGGCCGATAAGCAGGAACCCGTTGTGTTCGTAGTCGCAGTCAATGCCGTGCTCCTGCACCAGGCCGTGGACGGTGTCCACGGCCTCCTTTGCCCAGGCGTGGGCCGCGCGGGCGTTGTCCTCGCCCGCCAGGCGCGCCAGCTCCAGAATGTTCTCCCCGAGCAGGGTCATGTTGAATCCGTCGTTGCGGCCGCTGGCGCCGAACCCGATGACCTGGGATTCCAGGATCGCAATCTTCATGCCCGGCTCGTGTTTCTTGAGGAAATACGCCGCGGACATGCCCGTGAACCCGCCGCCCGCAATCGCAAAGTCGTAGCGCCTGTCTCCTTCCAGCGCCGGGTTGGGCGTATAATCCGCATATGCGCCTTCAAGCCAGAAACTTTTTGTCCTGTAGTCCATGGGAAGATCCTTTCCCGCGCCATGGGCGCGGCGGCGGGCCTGATCTGATCATACCACAAAATCGCCGCGCGGCAACGCAAAAATCAGGGCGGATCCTGGTCAGGGCGCCTGGTTCTGGATGGCGGCGATCCAGCCGTCGTAGTCCAGATCGTATATTTTCACTTTAAACAGAAAAAGGGAGTCGGCGCGCAGAATGGGTATGCGGCGCTCCGGGGTGTGCCCCTCGGGCGCGTTGTTGAGGGCGTAGGTTTCAGTGAAGCCCGCGGCGCGCAGCCGCTTTTCCGCTTCCGGGGAATGCGCGCCGTAGGGATACGCAAAGCAGTTGACCGGGGCGTCGAGGTGGCGCTCAAGAAGCCATTTGGCGACATTGATCTCCAGGCCGAGGGTGCCGGAATCCGCGCCCTTGAGCCTCGTGTGGTGCATGGTGTGCAGACCCACGCGCAGCCCCTTTGCGCGCAGGGAGCGCAGCGCGGGGACATCCATGGACTGCGCGCCGCCGAACACGCGGGAGGCGATCACGAACACCGCGCCGGTGAATCCATACTTGTCCAGCAGTGGCCAGGCCGTATCCCCGGTGTCGGTATACCCGTCGTCGAAAGTGAACCCCACGGATGGAACATTGGGGGCGGGCTTTTGCGCGGCCGGGGCGCACACGCGCGCATCGGCAAGACCTTCGTCCGAGACAAATTTGAGGTGCGACTCCAACTGCTGCGGGGTCACGACGCCGGTTTCGAGCAAATATTCATTGGTTACGCGGTGGTAGCACAGGACCACGGGCCGCTTGAGCCGCGGCTTCTCGAAATCGCCGGTGATGATGCCGCGCGCATTTTTGTACACGGGGTTTGCGGGGTCGAGGGCCACGGCGCGCGACGCGGCTTCCTCGGACAGCGACTGCCGCCCCTGCCCGTGCAGGGCCAGAGCGCGCAGGAAATGGAAGGGCGCGCTGTCCGGATAGATTTCCAGGGCCGCGGCGCACTCGGCTTCGGCGTTGTCCACATCCCCGTGCAGAAAATAGAACGCGGCGCGAAGGTAGCGCGAACGGGGCGAGGTCTGCGCCGCGGCCAGAGTCTCGAAATCCCAGTAGGGATACAGCAGCGTGTTGTGTTTTTCCAGAACCATGAGCCGGCGCACATGCGGCTCCCGCATCAGGCGGCGGAACGAGTCATATTCGCGCAGGGCAATGTACAGCCGGAACAGGTTGTAGGTCACATTTTTCTGATCCGGGTGCTTTTCGTGCAGGCGTTCGAGGTCAGTGAGCTTGGAGCGCGTGGGCGTTCCGTCCTTGAGGGGCAGGAGCCAATCATTGATGTAGGTATCCGCTGGCTCGGATTCCGCGTCCCAGAGGCTGGCGTCGCTCATGAGCTTTTCGTACATGGCCGGGTCCTTGACATCCACGGTGCGCGAGGCGATGACCCAGCGGCCCATTGGCACCCGGTCCAGCTCCACGCCGCGGTTCATGCAGCGCTCGATGCCGCCGAGCAGGCC
>JAGUYV010000096.1 GCA_020061125.1 bacterium
GGCCCGGCAGCCGGGTTCGGTGACGGCCACGCCGTTCACGGTCACGCGTCCCGCGGCGATCAGGTCTTCGCATTTGCGGCGCGAACCCAGCCCGGCGCGCGCAAGAATTTTCTGCAACCGCTCTTCAGCCATAATGCTGTATTATAGCAATCCGGGAAAACTCACAGGGGCTTCCGCGACAGGATCAGGCAACCGGGGGCGGACAGATCCGCGAAATCCAGATTCTTGAAATCGGCGTGCAGTTGCGCAACCGTTTCAGGAGTCACGGGAATGGAATTGCCCGCCGTTTCGGGCCGTGCGACAACCTCTTCGAGGCCCGCGTTTTTGAACGCCTCACTCCAGCGGCTCATGCGCCAGCGGTTGGCGCGCTGGTTCTGCGGCACGCTCATGGCCCGCCATTGCGCATCGGAGTATTTGAGGAATTCCAGGGGCGCGTTCTTGGGGTCGCGATGGTCGCACAGGTCAATCATGTGCGCGGACCAGCCGCCGGGTTTGAGCACGCGCGCGATCTCGCGCACCGTGTCCGCGGGATCCCCGTCCGGGTCGCCCACATGTTCGAGCGTGGCCACGGAAGACACCAGGTCGAACGAGCCTGTGTCGAATGGCAGGTTCGCCGCGTCCACGCCGCCGCGGAAATCCAGAAACCGTGGGTCGAACGCCACGGAATTGTTGCTGCACTCGACAAGCTCATCCATGATGAGCGGTGGATTTCCGGCAAGCCATTCTGCCGGAAGCAAGTCGCGTTTGGCCAGCCGCGCGAAGATGGTTTCGTGGCAAATGCGTTGCGCGGCGGGGCCGAGGATGTTAATGGATTCGGATGTGCGGAATTTGTCCACGGCGCACACGCGGGCGCCCATGACCGCATATAAATAGCAGACCGCGGGCACGATGCTGCCGCCGATTTCCAGAACGCGCGCGCCGCGGAAATCGAATCCCCGCTCGATAAGCAAAGGGGCGTGGAGAAGCACCCAGTTCGCGGCGGTGTCGAGCAATGTGTTGGCGTGAGTCGTGAATTCCCTGGTGTATTCTTCAATGAATCTGCGCGCCCGGGTTTCAATCTCTTCGGGCGCATATCGTGGCGCCAGCAAATCCCGGTAGGACTGGAACGCGGCGTCCCGGGCCGTTTTTTCGAGGCTTGCGGCAAGCTGCTGGTGCGCTTGAAACCCCATGATTTGCGCCTTGATGGCGGCCGCGCCGAAATGCCGGACCGCATCCAGCACACGGCCCGCTTGATTCATGGCTTGCGCGCGCATCAAATTGATCCCGGGGAAATGGGGCGCAAGGCTTTCGGCCCGATCAAACTGCGCGTCCGCGCCCGCGTATTCGCCGCGCTCGATCATGTCCATGGCCTGCTGGAGCGCGGTGAACGCCTGCGACATGTTTCCCGGATTCATTAAGTAAGTCTCCTGTTTCTCCACGGTACTGATTTCCAAAGTATAGAGAGCGGGATTGAAAATTTAAATTGTGTTATGCGCGGCTTATTGCAGATACCCCAGGCCTTTGAGCTTGTCGCGCTCTGGGCGGGAGACGCCCGCGGTTGCTCCGGCCAGGGCCATGGACCGGTTCCATTTCCCCATGCGCGCAGCCAGGGCGTCCAAGGCGCGCGCGCGCTGCACGCGCGCAGCCAGCAGATCTTTGCTCTCCGCGGGATCCGCCTGTGTGTCGTAGAGCGTCCTGCCCCGCGCGGGGTACGCCAGATCTCCGGTCCATTTCATCATGAACGCTTCCGCGGGCGGCGGAGTTCGCGTGATGAGTTTGAACCCGCCCGCGTATACGGCCATGGCGCGGCCCGTGCGTTCGCCATGGCCGTGTTCCCGTTCCGCCAGAAGAGCCTGATGGCCATTTGCGCGCGCTGATCCGTCTCCGGTCAGCCAGGCAAACGATCTGCCTTGAAACTGCCCGGTTTCATACGGGATCGCAAGGAGATCCAGGAGCGTGGGCGTGAGGTCCACAAGGCCCACGCGCTGCGCGCGCCTTCGCCCCTGCCCGCCGCCCGGAAGGCGCATGATGAGGGGCACATGCAGCGCTTCGGCGTGAAGCGAATGCGCGTGCATGCCCACGGTTCCCCGTTCGCCAAGTTCCTCGCCGTGATCGGACATGACCACCAGCAATGTGCTGTTCAGCAAATCGTTATCATCGAGATAATCAACAAGCGCCTGAATGTAGGTGTCGGTGTAGCGGACGCCCGCGTCGTACTGGGCGTTGATGTGGTCCAGGTCCGCGGCGGTTGCGCGGATCCGCCCGTCGCTGACCCGCTTGGCGATGTCCAGTGTGATGGCGTCGGGCAGAGGGCCGGAGTAGTCCGGGTTGAACGAGCGGTTGAAAGGCGGCGGCGGGTCGTAGGGTGTGTGGATGTCGTAGCTGTGCAGGAACAGGAAGAACTTGCGGCCGTCCTGCGCGTCGAGCCACCTGCGCGCCTCGGGCCAGATGGAGGCCATATCCATAGCGTCATCCTTGTACGCGTCGAAACCCTGCGCCATGCCGAAGTTGCGGCTCAACTGCGCGCCGCCGGTGAATCCGCCGGTTGCGTAGCCGCGGCTCTTGAGAATTTCGGCCAGAGTGAGCGCGCTGGAAGGGAGTGCGGCGTGGGTCATAACCTGTGCGCCGTGCGCGCCGGGATACAGTCCCGTGAAAGCCGTGGCGTGGCTGCTCAAGGTGGCCGGGGCCGAGGACACCGCATTCTCGAAGAGCACGGATTCGCGCGCGAGTCGGTCCAGCGCGGGCGTGGTGTTGCGGCGGTACCCATACGCGCCCACGCGGTCCGCACGCAGTGTGTCCAGGCTCACGACGATCAGGTTGTAGTCCTTGAAGGGTTCGCGCGCCCCGCTCTTTTTCACCGGCGGCGGGATTTGTGAGCCGTGTCCGGGCAGAGTCAGGCGGCAGAAGGCCATGCTGGAGAGAATCAGCAGCGCGGCCGCGGCTCCGGTTCGTGCGCTCCAGATTGCGCGCGGCCATATCATGCCCGCAATCCACAGCGCGCCGAGCGCCGCCGCGGGACCGGCGGGCAAACGCACCGGAATTCCCCGGCCGAACACATTCAGAACGAACGGCCCGGCATTGATAAGCGCCAGCGCCGAAAGGCCCAGGGGAACAAGCAGGATCAGAGTAATTCTTCTCCGCATCGTTTGTATGTCGTTGGCTGACGCCATGTGGTTTCGCCGCACTGTAAATTGAAGATTGCGCTGCACGGCGGCATCCGCTGCGCAACCGCCAAATCCAATATAGCGGCGCAGGCCGGCGCCCGCAACTTCTCCGGCGCCTGCACGCCCCTTGATTTCTGTCCGCCGCGTAGATTTTTTCCAATGAATAAATAATAATTAGGACTGACTTATGAACATGGAAAAGAAGCACGGAATCCCGCTCACGGTTCTCCTGGCAATCCTGGCATCAGGGCTTGGTTTGCTGTGCCTTGCCGGATCCGGATGCCGCAGGGGTGCGCCCGGGAAATCCATTCATGTCAAATACCAGGCTTCGCGGCCGCAGTGGATCGAGGCCAGAGCGCGCGGCCCGGTTCCAGATGCTCTTGACGGCAAACGCATTGATGTCATTCGCATTCATAAAAACCGGGCTTACATCGGCGTGCGCGATTATGGCATTGCAATATATGAACCCCGGTCGGACGCCTGGGAGCTGTATCCTTACGATTATTCAAGGTTCAACGAAAATCTGTTTATCAAGGACATTCTTCCGCACGGAAACGCCGTATATGCGGGAGCGGCCGGAGGGCTGCTGCGCCTCAATTTGAAAACCCGCGCATGGACTCCCTTCAAAAATCGAAGAAATCCCGAAAGCAATTCCATCGCCAGAATGATTTTGCACGGCAATTCTCTCTGGCTGGCTACTTCCACGGGATTGTATACATTTGACACAGGCTCCGAATCGTTCTCTCTGGTTAAGGAAGGTTATTTTTTTAATGTCGCATACGCAAAGGGTGCGGTCTGGTGCAACGGGACCATTAAAGACAGCCCCGGCACATTGTACAGATTTGATCCGGCGACGCGAAAATCCACGGGAAGCTGGACGCCCGACCCGGGCCTGTCCATTGGCATTGAGTTGAATGTGGAATCAGACCGTATCGTGATGCCTAAAGCCAACGGCCAGGTGTTCTTCCGGTTCGCGGACAAGAAGTTCGAGTTTGTGTACAAGCCCGACGGATTTCCGGAATTTCTGCCCGTGACAATGGCGCGTTACGGCGAACAGTATCTCATGGGGTCAAAATCGGGGCTGGCTCTTTTCAACCCCGGCAAAAACGACTGGCTTCTGATCACCAAAAATGCCGGAATCATCGCATCCAATGTGCTGTCTCTGGGCGTGATTGGAGACCTTGTGTTTCTCGGGTTCCCCCAGGGACTGATGCTGGTGGACAAGGGCCTCTTTGCGCAGATTGAATATCTTGCGCGGAATCCCGGCGCCGGTTGCGCGGACGCATGCGTGGCGGAGAACTCCGGCGCCGTGAATCCCTGGCGTCTTCTGGACACCTCGCACGGACTGATGAGCAACACGGTGATCAGCCTTCTGCCGCTGGAACAGGGCACATGGGTTGGCGTGCACTCCCTGGGCATCAGCCGCGTGAGCGGGGATTCGCTTGAAGTCAAAACTTTCATTCCTCCGGGAGTCAAAAAGAACGAAGTGCCCGCCACCCAGATTCTGGAACTGGCGGAAAAGAACGGGATTCTGTGGTACGGCGGTGACTATTTTATTGGGAAAATGGACGCCGCAACCGGCAAGTGGCTGACGAAACCGCAAACCGACGATGTGTTAAGGAGAACGAATGTCGAGGCCTTGTGGATCGGGCGCGGCCAGGTGTGGGCCGGGGTGCGCAAGCAGGGAATCCGCGTTCTCGAAAAAGGGCGCTGGAGGCTTTACCCCGGGGAACGCATTCTGCTTAGTCCCTATGTGACGGACATCGTGCATGCCGAAGACGCCCTGTGGATCTCCGCAGACTTCGGGCTGCGCCGCTACAACGATGTGGACGACGGTTTCGTGTATGTGGAACTCGGCGGGGTCATGGATATCGAATCCATGAGCAGCGACGGCGGCGCCGTGCTGTGGATCGGCTGCCGCGAACGCAGCGCGCCTCCCAGTGAAATTAATACAGGTCTCTACCGCTACAATGTGCGCACCCGCCATATGGTGCGGTTCAACGAACTCGATAATCCGGGTCTTGGCGATCGGGTCAACAAGGTGTTTGCGGATGGGCCGTTTGTGTGGATCGCCCACGAAAAAGGCGTGAGCCGCTATGACCGGCTCACCGGTGAGTTTACGCATTTCGGCGCCGCGGACGGACTCGAGGCGAGCGAATATCTGACGGTTGCCGTGAACGCGGACTGGCTTTTTGTGGGCACGGATCAGGGTTTGTATGCGCGGCGCATTCTCGAATTCGAAGACCCGGCAGTTCGCGATCAATATCGCGACGCCTGGCATCTTGCGCGCAAAGGAAACCACGGCCGCGCCGCGGCGCAATACGCCTCGTTGCGCGCGCGGGCAAAAAGTCAGCATCCGGAATATGCGGATTATCTGGCCTGGCGCGCATCCAGCGAGCGCGCGCTGGCAGGAGATACGGATCTGGCCTGGCGGGATTTCCAGCCCCTGCTCAAAAAACATCCCATGCTGTTGCTGGATCTGGACACGCTGGCCGCGGCGCGCCTGGGGTTTGACGGATACGCGCAGCGCCTGATCGATCTTCGCGACTCGCTGCCGCAGCGAGCGCGCAACAAGCGCCTGGCCGCCGCATGGCTCAAGCATGCGGATTACGCGCTCGAGCAGTTCGCAAAAAGATCAGAAAAAAAAGGTGAGCATAAAGCCGCGGAGCGCGCACGGCGGATCGCCGCAAAGCTCCAGGGCGCCAAGCAGCCGCGCGCAGCCCTTTCCAGGAAACCCGGACGATGAACCGCAAACCGGGGAGGCCGCGCCCAGCGCTTGCGGAAAACGGCATCAAGATCTATAAAACAGGAAGTTTGTCAACAAAACACAGGGATGTTGCGACTGGTCTCTATCGTGCATCAATACGCCTGCGGGCCGTGAGCATGAGATGACACACCAAACCATACAAGCGCCCGGTGCGCCGCGCCTTCCCCTGCACGCCAAAATCGCCGTGCTTCTGGCCGTGCTGCTTGCAGGCTGTATGGTTCTGTTTTCTTTCGTCACCTACACATCAAGCCGCGGCGCGCGCCAGCGCCTTGCCGATGCCGAAATGCGCCGCACCGCGTCCCACATCGCGTCCTTGAGCACCCAGGACCAATCCCCGGACTGGGCGCGCGTGCAGAATTTCGTGCGTGGCACCATGAGCCTTTACACCAGGGAGGGCGCATCGGAACTGCTCGAACTGGTTTACATCGTGATCGAGGATGATTCGGGGACGCCGCGCGCCTATGCGTTCAATCACGCGCTCATGGGCAGCAACGGCATCCGCATCACGAATTCCGCGGGCGAACCCGTGGACGAAAAGAATTTCGAGGCATCCGCCCGGGATGTGGATCTGGGCGCGGTCTCCGCAGCGGGGCTGACTCATCTTTCCATGGACATCGCGGTCAATGGCCGCGCGCGCGGCACCGTGAAAATGGGATATCTGGTCAAGAACCTCGCGCGCCAGGAACAGACGATTTTCCTTCAGTCCCTGGCCGTACTGTGCGGGCTGCTGGCGTTTGGCGTGATCCTGGCGATTTTCCTGTCGCGCCACCTCACGCGTCCCATACTCGAAGTGGTGCAGGGCATGGACCTCGTGGCCCACGGCGATCTGTCGGCCCGCGCCCATTCCCAGAACAGGGACGAAACCGCTCTGCTGGTGCAGGGGTTCAACCACATGGCCGCGCACCTCGAAGAATCCAGAACCGCCCTGCACGAAAAATCCCGCGAACTGGCCGAATCCGAACTCAAATACAGAAGCGTGGTGGACAACGCCAACGACGGCATCGGCATCCTGCAGGCCGGTTGTCTGCGTTTCGTAAACGCGCGGTTCGCGGAAATTGCGGATGAACCCGCGGACACGATCACCGGCACGCCGTTTATCCAGTTCGTGGCGCCGGACGAGCGCCCGCGCTTCACAAAAATCCTCGACCGGTTCATCAACGATTCCGCACGGCGGCAGCTCGTGGAAACGGTCCTTGTCAGGCCCGGCGGCGAAACCGTGAGCGTTGAGATCAACATCACCGCCATAACCTGGAACGGCGCGCCCGCGGGCCTGGTCTGCGTGCGCGACATCACCGAAAGAAAGAACGCCGAGACCGAGCGCCAGGCCCTGCAGGAGCAGCTTCTTCAGTCCCAGAAAATGGAAGCCGTGGGAACCCTCGCGGGCGGCATGGCCCATGACTTCAACAATCTGCTCGCCGTGATCATGGGCATCGCAGACCTCGCCCTTGTGAACGGCGATCCCGAAAGCAAGGATTACGCAAATTATCAGAAAATCGTGGACATCGCCCGCAAGGCCAAAGACCTCACAACTCGTCTGCTCACCTTTGTGCGCAAGGACAAATTGAATATCGAAACCGTGGACATCAGCCTGGTCACCGGGGAGCTTGCGGATTTGCTGCGCCGCACCATGCCCCGCAAAATCACGGTCGTCAACCGCGCCGCGGGCTGCCCCCTGCCCGTGAAGATGGACGCCAACCAGGTGCAGCAGGCGCTGCTCAACATCTGCATCAACGCGGGCGACGCCATGCCGGACGGCGGACAAATCGTCATTGAAACGCGCCAGGCCGCGCCCCATGACATCCCCGCCGCTCTGGGCGCTGTTCTGTCTCCGGACCGCACATGTCTTGTGGAAATCCGGGACTCTGGGCCGGGCGTGCCCGAGGAAATCCGCACAAAAATATTCGATCCGTTCTTCACCACCAAAGGCCGCGGCAAGGGCACGGGCCTGGGGCTGTTCACCTCCATGGGCATCATTCGCAATCACGGAGGCGCGCTGTATACGGACCAGGCCCCGGAAGGCGGATGCTCGTTCCGCGTTTTGCTGCCCCTTGCGCCGGATTCCGGCGAAATGCGGGTCGCGGAAACGGCGCGCGCCCGCTCGCTGGCCCCGGGCAAACAATCGGAAACCATTCTTGTGATTGACGACGAACCCGATGTCCTGACCATGGCCAGGGAGGCCCTGTCCCTTATCGGCTATTCGGTTCTGGCCGCGGAATCGGGCGCACGGGGCATCGAGGTGTTCAGGGAGAACGCGCACCGCATCAATCTCGTGATCCTCGACATGATCATGCCCGACATGGACGGCGCGCAGGCGTTCCGCGCGCTGCGCGAGATCAGCCCCGAGGCGCCCGTGTCCCTGTGCTCGGGCTACAGCGACGACGGCGACGCCGCGGCCCTTATCGAACAGGGCGCGCTCGGTTTCCTGCAGAAGCCTTTCGACATCAGCGGCCTGTCCGCGTTCGTGCGCGCAAAGCTGGACGCCCAGGCGTAACGCCAGCAGCGCCATCTCCCCTCCGCTCTTTTCTTTCCCGCCGGATGTGCTATGATATACAAGTCTATCATTACTTTTGCGGCAACGAGGCGGACCCCCATGACCGTACCCAAACAGGCCCTGCAAAAAGTGCCCCTGTTCCAGAGTTTGAACGAACAGGAGCTTTCGCTGCTCGGAGATGTGAGCAGCGTGAAAACCTTTGACAAAAACCAGACCATCATCCACAAGTTGGACGAAGGCGATACCTTCTTTTCCATCGTGAGCGGAAAGGTCAAGGTCATCCTCACCGACGACGAGGGCAAGGAGTACATCGTCAGCATCCTCAAGCCCCTGGATTTTTTCGGAGAGCTTGCCTTGCTGGACGGTGAGCCGCGCTCCGCGTCCGTGGTCGCGCAGGAAAAAACCGAGGTGCTGCAAATCAAGCGTGAGGAGTTTCTCCGGCTGATCACGGCCAACCCCGAGCTGTGCATCAAGATCGTGGGCGTGCTGGGCCGCAGGCTGCGCAAGGCCAACGAGCATATCGAGAGCCTGGTGTTTCTAGATGTGTGCGGCCGCCTGGCGCGCCTCATGCTGGACATGGCCGAGCAGCAGGGCACGCGCGGCGCCGGCGGCACTCTGGTCGAGGTCGGCTACAGCCGCACCGAGCTGGCCAACCTCATCGGCACAACGCGCGAAACCCTCACCCGCGCGCTCAAAACTCTCGAAACCATGGGGTATCTGGCCATCCAGAAGAATAAAATCACCATCCGGGACGAAGCCGGGCTGCGCACCCGCATGTACTGACCACATCCGGCGTGACGCCAATCACGGCCCGGAATGTGACTTTAATCACATACTTTATTTATTTATGAGCCTAAAATGTTGTGTGTGAGCGGAAACACGCCTGTCCATTATCTTGATATGAAGCTATTGAAATATGGGTTTGCGTGTTATAATGAATCCGCTTTAATCAAGTAGGTTTACAAGGTCCGCGCATGACCGGAACAGTTCCAGACTCAACTGACACCATGCCGTGTGATACGGTTAATTTTTCATATTCAATAAAGAAGTGCGCAATATGCGGATTCAAGATAATCCGGGGAGGACACGAATGAGAAAACAAATGATCGGCACGGGCTTGATGCTGGCGCTGGCTCTGGGGCTTGCGCTCCTGGCCGCGGCGCCCGCATCGGCGGTTCCCGTCAGCGCCACGCTCACCTCCATTGTGGGCGATGTGCAGGTGCACGCACCGGGCGGGACATGGACCAAAGCCACTGAAGGCATGACCGTGAAAACCGGCGCCGAGATTAAAACCGGCGCCAAGTCCACGGTCGTAATCAAGTGGAGCACAAAGAATGTCATCAAGCTGACACCCTACACCAATTTCACAATCAAAGACATGGATGTGGACCCCCGCTCCAAGACCGTCAACACCAAGGCGGAACTCATGACGGGCAAGGTCAAGGGACGCGCGGAAAAACTCCGCAACCCCAATTCCAGCTACAC
>JAGUYV010000333.1 GCA_020061125.1 bacterium
CCAGCGCGCAAGGCGGGACTCGTCCCCGGAATGGCTTGCGCGCGCCACGGTGCGTTCTGAAATCACCGGCAGGATGCGCGCCACTCCCAGTTCCGTGACTTTCTCCACAAAAGCATCCCAGCGCGCGCCCTTGATCAGGCACTGCGCGATGGTGAGGTCCGCGGCCGGGGACACAGTGCGGCGGGCCAACTCCTCGACGCGCGCGCAACCGTCCTCATAAGACGACAGGCGCAGCCGCAGTTCATTCATTCCGTCATAGCCAAGGAAGACTGCGCCGGGGCGCAGGCGCAGCACTTTGCGCAGATGCCGCACGGCGCCGGTATCGCGTATCTGCCCGCTCTCATAATCCGTTATGGGAATGCGATCCATGATTTGCTCCCGGCCCGGGCGCCTGGATTCCCGCGCCGCGGGCGTCATCAGTCAAAGAATTTACAGGGATTTGCGGATTTCCCCGGACAGTTTGTCGTAGCGCGCGCAGGAATCCGCGGGCGGGGAGGTGTGCGGCTCGATGCCCAGATCGCGGCGCACGCCGTTGAGAATGTGGTCCGGGTCCGGCCCCGTGTTTTCATATTTGTAGTGCAGGCGGTAAAGGGGCAGCTTGCGCCTGACGCCCGAGAGAAGCTGGAAAGCGCAATCCCGAAGCGCATCGCGCGCCTGCCCAAGCCTGCCGACAAGCTCCTTGTCGGAAGCCGAAGCGTCCCCGCCCGCGCTTTTTTCATACACGCGCTCCCGGACATCGAACAGGCGTGCGGCATCCTGGGCCGCGATGATCAGCTCGAACGGCGGGCCTTCGGCAAACGCGCTCGTGCGCCGCCCCGCGGCCATTTCGTCGTGGAACCGTTGCATGCGCTTTCGCGATGCGTCCGCGTCGGACATAAAGCGGCGCGCGAACTCCCTGGCGTGCGGTCCCGGGCGGCTGCATCCGCACGACACCGCCAGAAGCGCCGCGCACAGCGCCAGCCGGACACACGCCGCCCGGCGCTTTCCTCCTGCATTCCAGCCCCCTGTAATTTTGCTGTTCGTCAATCGCCCTCCGGATGCCGGCCCGGCCTACTGGCCCGTGGCCAGCCGCCATTCCTCAATGAGCCGGCGCTTGTCTTTTCCGGCCTTTATCGCATCGTACCGGATCAGGTTCAACTCGGTTGCGGGCACGATGCCCTGCGCCCGCTCCGCGTGCGGATTTAACGGGATGCGGTACCATTGCTGCATGAGGCTCTGCGCCTGGCGGCCCAAGGCCCAGTTCATGAACCGGCGCGCCTCGTCATGGTCCGGCCCGTTTTTAATCAGCGCCATGGCCCCGATCTCAAACCCGGTTCCATCGGCGGGAAACGAGAGCGCGACCGGGAACCCCTGCCCCGGGCCTTTCTTGAGGATGTCGTGTGAAAACGCCACGCATGCGGCCACCTCGCCCAGGCCGGCCTGCGTGACGCACGCGGAGCCGCTCTTGTTGTAGTGATGCACATTGCGGTCCAGGGCGCGCAGATAATCGAGCGCGGGGCCTTCCCCCATGCTCTGCGCCAGGCTGCTCAACACGGTGTAGGCCGTGCCGGACTGGTACGGATATGCGACGCTCACATTGTTTTCATAGCGCGGATCCAACAGATCCTTCCACGATTGCGGAGGGTCAAGCCCCAGGCGCTCGAGCATGTTGCGGTTGGACGCAAACCCGATGGCGCCGAAATAGAATCCCGTCCAGCGCCACTTCGGATCGTGCATCTGCGGGTCCAGGGAAAATCCCTTGATGGCGGGCCGGTACGGTTCGAGCAGCCCGTTCTGCGCGGCGTCAATGAAATCCGTGCTCGGGCCGCCGAACCAGAGGCCCATGGACGGTTTGCCCTTTTCCTGGGTGACACGCGAGAGCACTCCACCCGACGACAGGCGCACCCATTGCATCTTCACCGGCTCGCCCCGTGCGGCCGTGTATTTTTCATATTCCGAAAAATAGATTTTTGTTTCGTTGGGATCCAGCGCCGAATACACGCGCAGCACGCGCGGTCCCGAGGACGCGCCTCCGGCCTCGGCGTCGTCTCCCCCGCCCGACGGCGCGCGGCAAGGACCCGCCACCCACGCCGCCGCAAGCAGCAAGACCAGCAAATAGCGCAAACGCGTCGTGATAGCCTTCATGTCCTGCGCCCGCCCTCCCGTGACGCGGCGTGCTGCGGTTCCGTGTTCCGTATTATACCAGAAACCGAACGCGCAACGCGGAATCCCGCCCATGATCCGCAGATTCGCAATTGCCGCGCCCGCGCGCCCGCCCGCTGTTGCGCCCGGCCGCGCCGTTACTATAATGTACTGTTTAAGGCACCCCCTCTTCGCCGGGGAAACAGAAACGGGAGCGACGGCATGGACACAACGCAGGCCATCAAAAACTGGCGCAGCATTAGAAAATTCAAGGAAGACCCGGTTCCCGACGACAAGCTCCGCGCGGTTCTGGACGCCGCCAGAAGGGCGCCATCCTGGGAAAATGTGCAGCCCTGGCGCTTCATCGTGGTCGAGGATCAGCCCACCAAAGACATGCTCACCGCGCTGGCCAAAGGCCAGAAATTCGTGGGCCGCGCGCCCGCGGTCATCTGCATTGCCGGAGACCTGTCCGCCTGGGACAAACCCAAAAACAAAGCCGCGCTCCTGGAACTGGTCGAAGCCGGCGTCATGAAAGTCAACGAGCAGATCATAGACACCGTGCTGCTGAAGGATCCGGCGTTCTGTGTGGCGGAAAACGGCGCCGCAACCATTCTGGCGCGCACCCTGGAACAGCTCGGCATCGCCTACGGCTTCATGTGCCTCGAAGCCGTGAACCAGGGCCTGGGCGCGTGCATTGTGGGCGCTATGAGCAACGAGCTTACGGGCGCGAAGCGCGAGCTGTACCAGAGCGTAAAGAATGAACTTGGCCTCGGGGATTCCGTGGTTCTCATCGCCATGATCCCCATAGGATTCCCGGACCAGAACCCGCCCGAGCGCCCGCGCAAGGCGTTCGAAGAGATCGTGTTCCGCGGACGCATGGGACACCCGTTCTGATCGCCGCAAATCATTGACAGAAAGCGAAGCGCCTCCCCTTGTCTGCCTTTTCCTCTGAACAAAGCTCTCCCGCGCCTGCGCGGTGCGGCGCGCTGGGCGCGGCCGACGCCGTGCTCTCCGCTGTGGAAACCGCGCTTCTGTGCGCGGCGTTCGCCATCATGATCATCGTCATGTTTGCGCAGGGCGTGTTGAGCAATGTCATGGATTTTGAATGGCCGTGGGCGCAGCGGCTGGCGCTGAACATGATGGTGCTCGCAACGGGCGCGGGCGCATCCGTGGCCGTGCGGGAAAGACGGCATGTGGCCATAGACGCGCTGGTGCGGCTGCTGCGCGTGGCCCTC
>JAGUYV010000242.1 GCA_020061125.1 bacterium
AACGGACGCGCCAGCGCCGGTGTCCCTGATGTTGCGCAACGGGGACCGGGATTACGCCCTGGCGCTTGCGCCCGGCGGCGCGCTGTACGACTGGAACGGGTGGATGCGCACGGACGCTCGCGCCGCTGCCGCGGACATGAGCGGCGAAAGCCACCTGTTTCTGAAGGTGTCGCGCATCAACCACGGCGGGCCGGGGCTGGCCGCGAACCCGCCGCTCGACAGCCTGGCCCTGTTCCATCGCCCCGGTGAATTCACGAAACTCGACATGGTTTCCGAATCCGGCGCGGACCTCCAGATCGGCGACGAAATGATTTTCAGCATCACCGCGGACTGCGCGCGGCCGGGACTGCGCGTGAACGGCGAACCGCGCCCTCTTCCCAAGGCCCTGGACATGCGGCTCGGCCCGGGCCAGACCACTGTGGAGTTTGTCTGCGAATAATGGCTTACCTGCTCATGTTTCTTTTCGGCATCACCAGCACCACGGTCATGTTCCCCCCGACCGAGGTGGCGCTCCTGGTTCTCACAAACCTGCACGAGGCCTCGGAATTCACGGTCCCGTGGATCCATGTCACCATCTCGGCGCAGCGCTACGGCGCGCGGTTCCCCTGGCTCCTGCCAGTGGTCGCCGCGGTGTCCACCAACATCGGCAATTCCATGTGGTACTTCATCGGCTCGGGCCTGCTCAACATCCGCGCGCCGTTCATCAACAAGTACCTGGACAAAATCCGCGCCATTGACATCAACAAAGTGGGGCGCACCAAGGAGGCGGTGCTGTGGAGCGCGTGCCTGATCAGCGCCCCCCCGGTCACGGCCGTGGCCTTCGCTTCGGGCGCGGTCAATTACGGGTTCGTGCGCTTCCACGCCGTGACCATCATTCCTAAAATCATCCGCTACTATCTGGTCATGATCTTCGGCGAGGTGTTCATCAATCTCGGCAAAGTGATTTTTCAGTGGGCCGTCGGCCTGTTCGTATGACGCGCGCCTCCACGATGATCATTTCATTCTTCAACGCCGCGCGCTTGCGCTATAATATGACCTCATGACGCACGGCAAACCGCTTAAACTGCTCGTCATCTCGGACATCCACTGCGTGGGGGCCAGCCGGTTTGCGTTCAGCCGTCTGGCCGGAGATGTAAAATCCACGCAGGAAGTGCAGGAAGACCTGGCCGCGGCTCTCGCCGGATTCCGGGGAACGGCCGATTTCGTGCTCTTCGCCGGGGACTTCACGGACAACGGCAAGCCGCACCAGTACGACGCAGTCCTCGAAGTCATGCGCAATTACGGGCCGGAATGGTTCTGCGCCATCCCCGGCAATCACGACACCGCCAATGTGAACAACATGGAATCGTGGAACGGCCGCATGCGCCGGTTCAAGCAGTTCATGGCCCCGTATCTGCCCGGATATCCCGGCCCGCGCGGCGCACGCGAATACTTCCCCTACATCCGACGCCTGCGCCACGACTTCACCCTCATCGGACTGGACACCACCCTGGCGCGCACGGCCCGGGGCCGCCTCGGGCCGCGCCAGCTCGATCTGCTGCGCGCGTTCCTCGACGCGCCAGAATTTTCCCGCACACACAAGATCATCCTCATGCACCACGACGCCGTGGGCCAGGCCAAGCTCTTCAACGGGTTTGAAATCCACTACGGCAATGTGTTGCTCGACGCGGACGAATTCCTGGAGCTGCTGCGCGCTCATTTGCGCAACAGGCCCGAGGGCCAGGCCGCCTACGGGCTGACGGTCATCTCGGGGCACACGCATCTGCAGCGCGTGGACACGGAATCCGTGCCCGGCGCCACATTCGTGACCGCGCCCGCGTTCGGCAGCCGGTTCGAGGAAGACTATGTCGCGCTCGAATTGCAGCCCGGCGGCGCACTGTCCCTGTTCGGCGGACAGCCCCCGCGAGGCAAGTCCCGGCTGATGCGCAAGTACGCAAAATACATCGTGCCGAAAATCCACACCTGACCCGCGCCAGCCTCCTTCACCCATGAGCGATTCTCTCACCCTGCTGCTTCTGTCGGACATTCACTGCTCGGGCGCGCGGCGCTTCACCTTCGGACGCATGATCGGCGAATCCCGCACCGCGGCAGAGCTGCGCGATCCCCTCACCGCGCTTCTTGACTCCTTCAAAGGCAGGGCGGATTTCGCGTTCATCGCCGGAGACACCACGGACCACGGCCTGGAGGAGGAATACGACGGATTCCTCTCAATCATCAACGGCTACGACCCCGCCTGGTTCTGCATCGTGCCCGGCAACCACGACATCTCGAATGTCAATTCCCCGAACCTGCGCGAAATCACGGTCCCGCGATTCAAAAACCGCATGCGCGCCCTGCTGCCGCCGGGCGAACTGGATTCGGACGAGTATTTTCCGTGGGTGCGCGATCTGGGGCGCGGGTTCGCGGCGCTGGGCCTGGACTCGACCCAGGAGCGCACGGCCGCGGGCCGCATTGGCCCGCGCCAGTTGGAGCGCGTGCGCGACTTCCTAAAGGGCGACGGGTTCAGAAACCATCACAAGATCATCCTTCTGCACCACGATGTGACCGGCGGCTCGGACTATTTTTCGGGCTTCGAGATACCGTACGGCAACGGGCTTACGGACAACGAGGAATTCCTGGCCCTGCTTGCCGGACACGCGCGGCATGGCGGCGGGCGGGGCCTCACCGTAATCACGGGCCACACGCACCACAAGCGCCTGGACACGGACACCATGCCCGGAGTGAACTTCGTGAACACGCCCAGTTTCGGCAGCCGGTTCGAGCACGACTTCTCGGCCATCGAGATTACCCGCCACGGACGCATCCGCGACCTGTTCCCGGACGCCGCTCCCGCGCGCGTGCGCCGATTCAAAACCCTTGGCAGGTTTTTCGTTCCCAGAATGAAAACATAGCCCGCGGCGGAAGCTATAATGTGACTCAATGAACGATCCCGGTTCGCGACACCCCGCATCCGTGAAACCGCCGCGCGCAAAGGCCTTGGCCGCAAATCTGGCCTTGCTGTGCGGCGCGGTTCTGTTTACGCTTATCGCGCTGGAAATCGCGCTGCGCCTCACCGGGTTCGCGGCCACGGACTGGTATTCGGGCGGCCCCGGAGACCGCGCCCTGGACCAGAGCGCGCAATCCAACGAGATGGGATTCCGCGACAAAGACTATGCGCCCGAACCCCCGGCGGGCGCGGTGCGCATCGTGCTTCTTGGGGACTCCTTCGCCTGGGGCGCGGGTGTATTCGACGACAGCGCCATTTTCCCGGCCCTTGCCGAAAAGGATCTTGACAAACCGCAACAGCGCGTGGAACTGCTCAACGCCTCGCGCAAGGGCGCGCACACCTGGAAGGAGCTTGACCTGTACCGCCGCGCGCGCACGGAGTTCAAACCGGACATCGTGGTCCTGGTATTCTTTGTGAACGATGTGGAAACGCCCATGCACAGCGGGCTGTTCGACCCGCTGGTGAAGCCCGCGCTGCCGTGGGTCCCGGATGCGCTGCGCAACCGGTCGCACCTGTTCCATTTGATCGAGCTGCGCGCGCGCGTGCTCCAGGAGCGCACGGGCCGGCGCATGGACTACGCCGGTTACATGCACGCGCTCTACCGCGACAAACAGACCCTGCAACTGCACGAGCGAGCGCTGGACGAAATCAAGGCCCTGGCGGATGAGGACGGCGCGCGGCTCGTGATCGTGAACATGCCCATGCTTCACCCCGGGCCTTACCGGTTCGGCCGCGCCACGGACCACATTCGCGCCCAGGCCGCGCGCCTCAACGCGCCCTTCTTCGATTTGCAGCCGGTCCTTTCCAAATACGACCCCGCGCAAATCCGCGTGAGCAACTACGACGGCCACCTCAACAAAAAAGGCCACCGCATCGTGGCCGGGTATCTTTCAAAACAACTTGAACCCCTGGTGCGCGAAACCGCCGCCGAACGCAACCGGTGAGCGGCTCTCGCCGCGCGCGTCATTTCTTTTTCACGAAATCCAGGGACTTGTCCGGGGCGAAGCGCACCTGCGCGCATTCGTGCATGTCGCGGTAGTCTCCGCACACCTGCACATGCACAGGCTTCAGAAAGCGGAACCTGATCAGATTGGGCCTGTCCAGCCGCTTCTCGAACACCAGCCATTTAGGCCCGCGCGGGAACAGCATGTTTGTGAAACGGAACACCGTGGGCATGAGCCACAGCGCGAAGTTGACAAATCGCAAATGTCCTATTCCGTTGTCCGCCATGGGATAGGGCTTGAACCTGTAGCCCACGAACGGAACCACGGCTGCGCCGCCGCCCTCGAAGCTGCCCCGGTGCACGCGCCCCCCGTCGTCCTCTATGTCCACAACGAAATTGCCGCTCCGCCGCGAAAACGGGTTGATGTATTTCTGGTAAACGCCGTACCGGACCACGGCCCAGATGTAGCCGATCAGCCCCTTGAGCTTTTGCGCGTTGTAGTTCAGAAGCACCGCGCCGTCGCCGCCGAAGCTCACATTGTGCACCAGCTCGCGCTGCCCGTTCAGATCCACTTCGAGCAGGTTCAGCGGCTGGGTTTTGTACTCGCGCGACGCGAAGCATTTCAGGGCCTCGATGTTGTTGCGGAAATTGGTGAAGCAGGAGATCGCGTTGCCCGTGCCCCCGGCCAGAAACAGGAAGTGGGGACGGTAGTCATGCTTCTGCAGCGCGTCCCGCATCTGGAAGAAGACATTGTAGAACAGGCGTGAAAATCCGTCGCCGCCGCTCACGGCCAGGCGCGGCACGCCGTCGCGAATTAGCCCCTCGACCACACGGTCCAGGTCTTCGCGGTTCCCGCATGTGCGGATCGTGTTTTCGCCGCCGCCGCCAAGCGCTGCGGCCACATCGGCCTTGAGGCTGTTCAGCCCCTGCTCCGGCCCGGTCTTTCCGGACACGGTGCTGTGGATTATCTGAAAATCAAACACGGGGAGGCATTCCTTTGGGGTTATTTGCCGGTGAGCAGGGTCTTGAAAACTTCGTAGTACATGTTGACCCGTTTTTTGAATCCCTGCACCACGCCGTATTTTTCTTCTTTCACGACCTGGGACACATTGGGCAGCTCGACTTCATGAATGGGCACGCCGAGTTCTTCGAGATGGCGGTTGATGGCCACTTCCACGCCGTACCGCGCATCGTCAATGGGCGCGCCCTGGAGGAGATCCCGCAGAATGGCGCGCTGGCCGGACAACTGCGGGGCCACCTTCTGGGCCAAATCGGTCATGAACCGGCCCTCGGTGAAGATTCCCATGGTTGTCTTCGCGCGGCCGTCGAGCACCGGGGCGAGCAGGTCCGCCACATGCCCGCGGGTGAGGCCCACCAGATCCGCATCCAGCAGCAGAATGATCTCCGCGTCCGTGGCTTCGAGGCCCGCGCGCAGCGCGCCGCCCTTGCCCTGGTTCACGGCCAGGTCCACCAGATCCACGCCATATTCCTCGCGCACGATGTCCGCGGTGCGGTCCGAGGACCCGTCATTGACCACAACGATCTGGTCTATTTCCGGCAAATTGTCGCGGATGAAGCGGATGGCGCCGCGGATGGTGCGCTCTTCGTTGAATGCGGGCACAATGGCTGCGATGCGCGCGCCCGCGGGCTTTGTAATCTGAATGGGGTCCTGGTTCATCATGGCCGGCGCCGCGCAGGCGCTGATTGGCGACCGCCTCCCGGGCGCGGGGTCAGAATCCTATCCACAGGCGCAGATCGCGGAAAGTGACGATTATGATCAGCCCTATCAGGATGCAGAACCCCACATAGTTGATGAGGTTCTGGCGTTCCGCGTTCAGCGGGCGGCCCGTGACGCCTTCCCACAGGAAGAAAACGATGTGCGCGCCATCCAGGGCCGGGAACGGCACCAGGTTGATGATGGCCAGGCACAGGCTGATGAACGCGAAGAAGCTGATGAAATCGCGCAGTCCGTTGCGCGCGAAAGTGCTGGCGTACTGCATGATGCCGACCGGCCCCGCGATTTCGTCCGTGGACACCTCGCGGGTTACGAGCTGGCGGATGCCCTTGAAAAAGCCCGTGAACAGGTTGCCGCCGCTTTCCACGCCCAGGGCCACGGCCTCGCCCAGGCCCACGCGCCGGTTCACCGGATACAGGGTCAGCCCGATATCCGCGCCGGGCGTTGCGGCGATCTCCAGCTTGCGCGGCTCTTCGCCCCTGCGGTACATGGTGATCCGCGTGGGGTTCTCATTTGCGTTGTATGTATTTTTCTTTTCGTATTCCTGGCGGTCAAAGTCGAGAATGATGTCTCCGGCCTTGAGACCGGCTTTTGCGGCCGGGCTTTCCGGCGTTACGGACTTGACCTGGCGCGGCGTGGGGATGGACGGGAAAATGCCGTGCTCCCACCGGGTCTGCATCACGCCCGGCTGATGCGCGGGCGTGATGGTCTTTTTGTCCGTTTTCCCGTCCCGCTCGACAACGAACTCGTGCGCCTTGTCCTCGCCCTTTTGGATGAGCGCATGGAGCTGTCCGATGTGGCGCAGCTTTTCGCCGTCAATGCTCACCAGAATGTCGCCGGCGCGGATACCCGCTTTGTCCGCGGGGCTGTCCGGAGTGACCTTGCGCACCTTGAGCGTGCGTTCGTCCGGGGCCGCCATCACGCCGATGAGCCACTGCTCGGGCGTGCGCACGCGCGTCTTGCGCGGCTTGAAAGTTTTCTTCAGCGTCTTGAAATCGCGCTTGAGCGTGAGGGTGACGGATTCGCCCCCGTTTTCCTGCATGAGCTGCTCGAAGTGCGCGACATTCCTCACCGGCTCGCCGTTGACCGCGACGATGGTGTCGTCTTTCTTGACGCCCGCGTCTCCCGCGGGCTTGCGCGGGTCCACCACATAGCTGGCCACAACCGCGGAATCTTTCTGAATGTACGGCTCGAGAGCGCTGTATTCCACGGGCAGGGTGCGGGACACGCCCCATATCAGCGGGATGCCGATCAGCAATATCAGCGCCAGCACGAAATTCATGAACGGCCCGGCGAAAATCACCGAAATTTTGGCCCAGGTGGGCTTGACGCGCAGGCTCTTGTGCCGCAGGTGCACGGGCACATCGTCGTCCTCTTCGCCGATGAGCTTGACATAGCCGCCGATGGGGAACGCGCACAGCTTGCAGTAGGTTTCGCCCCACTGGAACCCGAACAAAGCCGGCCCCATGCCCAGCGCAAATTCGGTGGCGCCCACACCCACTATCTTGGCCATGAGGAAATGCCCAAGTTCGTGCAGAAAAATCACAATGCCGAACGCCACCACGATCTGGATGACGAGTCTGCCGATGTCAAATGCGTTCAGTAAAAAATTCTCCATGAAAACACCGCATGCGCGCGTACGCGCGAACCTTCCATATCAGTAACATACACATTTCTAAAATAGCGGAAAGCCCGGCGGGTGTCCAGCCGGGCGCGCTTACTGTCCGGCAACCCGGACCAGGTGGTATTTCTTTTTGCCGTGCCGCAGCACCATGATGGAATCCGCCAGCAAATCCGCCGCGCCCGCCACGCGATCCGCGTCTCCGGCCCGCTCGTTGTTCAGATACACGCCGCCCTGATCAATGAACCGCCGGGCTTCGCCCCTGGACTTGCACAGCCCGGTCTCGGTGAGCAGATCCACCAGGGGCATGCCCGCCTGCACGCGGCTGCGCGGAACCTCGCTCGACGGCACATCCTTGAAAATGTCCTCGAGATCCGTTTTCCCGAGTCCGGAAAGCGCGCCGCCGAACAGGGCGTTGCTCGCGCGCAGGGCCTTTTCCAGTCCCCCCGCGCCGTGCACGGTGCGCGTCAGCTCCGCAGCCAGGGTTTTCTGCGCCGCGCGCTCGTGCGGCTTTTCGTCGTGCGCCGCGCAGATCGCCGCGATCTCCTCGACATTAAGAAAAGTGAAGATGTACAGAAACCGCTTGGCGTCTTCGTCGGGCTGATTGAACCAGAACTGGTAGAACTGGTACGGGGAGGTGCGCTCGGGATCGAGCCACACGGGGTTGCCCTCGGACTTGCCGAATTTCTCGCCTGACGCGGTGGTGAGCAGCGGGAAAGTGATGCCGTAGGCCTGTGAGCCGCGCACCTTGTGGATCAGGTCCATGCCCGCGGTGATGTTGCCCCACTGGTCGTTGCCCCCGCCCTGGATGGTGCACTGGTGTTCGTCGTACAGATGCAGGAAGTCAAAGGCCTGCATGGTCATATAGCTGAACTCGGTGAAACTGATGCCCTGCTCGGACGCCAGGCGCTTTTTCACGGATTCTTTGCTGATCATGTAGTTGATGGTGAAATGCTTGCCCACATCGCGCAGCCAGTCAATGAACGACATGCCCGAGATCCAGTCGTTGTTGTCAATCATGCGCGCGGGGTTTTCGCCCTCGAAGGACAGGAACCGTTCGAGCTGCGCTTTCACGGCGCGGGCGTTTTGCGCCACCTGATCGAGGGTGAGCAGATTGCGCTCCTCGGACTTGCCGCTGGGGTCGCCCACCATGGCGGTTGCGCCCCCGACCAGGCACAGCACGCCGTGGCCGTATTTCTGGAAGTGGGACAGGGCGATGATGGGCATCATGTGCCCCACATGCAGGCTGTCCGCGGTGGGATCGAAGCCAATGTAAATTACGGCTTTTTCGCTGCGCAGGCGGTCCGCCAGCGCCGGGTCGGTTATCTGCGCAATCATCCTGCGCGCTTCAAGTTCGTGAATCACGGATTCCATGTCCAGGCTCTCCCCTTGGCTGTGCCGGGCCGGAATGAATGAATTCCGGCCCGTTAAATCATAATCAAGAAACAGCCCGCGCGCAAAACAAACCGGGCCGGTGTGATCGGAATTGCGTTTGATATTGTCAAAACCGGGAAAAACCTGATCAAGCGCCGCATGCCCGTGTCCGTGGGCGCGGACCGGAAATGCCAGGCGCGCGCAGACGGCTTCACCGAGAGAGAGGCCTCCGGCGCAGCGGATTCTTACGAAGCCGCCCGCTGCATCGAGCAATACCCCGTTCCGGGCTTGACTTCCACTTCAGCCACAATTGAAAAGCCGTTTGGATCCGGTTTGGTGTATCGGGCATAAGCCCGCGCACACACGCCGGATCAAACAATAACCCGGATTTCTTCACGAGAAATCCGGTAACAAACAGAAACCGCCGGGCGCGCACAGCCCGGCCAACAAGGTGATAATCATGGCACAGATACTGGTGGACCTAAAAGATGTCATCCGCGCGCTGAATGTGGACGAAGCCACGCTGGCGCGGCTGATCCGTGAGGACAAGCTGCCCGCGTATGCGTTCGAGGACCGGGCCGCCCCCATGAACGGCGGCGGCGCGTCATCGCCCGCGGTTCAAGCGGAGACGGATTCCCCGCGCTTCGAGCACCGCAGCGATCCGGGCGTGTTCTCGGCTCTGGATTACAACAAGGACGCCGTGCCCCTGTTCCTGCACGACGCGTTCGCCGTGGTGTTCCGCACCTATGAAACATTTACCTGCGTGCGGCGCGAGCACGCGCACAACGACTCGGTTTACCGCCGCATGCGCCAGGTTTTCGAGGACTTCGGACTGGATGTTTCCGAGTTCCATAAACTTGCGGGCAGGCACCGCGTATCGCCGGGGTCCTGGCTCTGCACACGAAACGCGCCGCGCGACTTCAACCGCGCCGTGAATGTGCGCGTGAGTCAGGACAAGCTGCGCGCGTATCTGGTCGTATATCCGGCCCGGAGCGCGGGCACCATCAAGCGCGAGGACATCGAGGCGGTCCTG
Organism: bacterium; assembly: GCA_020061125.1. Classification (GTDB taxonomy): domain Bacteria; phylum UBP15; class UBA6099; order UBA6099; family DSWB01; genus DSWB01. The sequence continues at coordinate 9,693 of JAGUYV010000242.1, forward strand.
TTCCGCCACGGCATGGGCGCGCACGCGCGTAACCCGCAGATTGACTACATGCTGCGCAACGGCCTGTTTGGACACCTGCTGCTTCTGGCCGAGGGCGAGCCTGCGGCCGCGGGCCGAGATGCGGTTCTGTTCTATCATTTCAACCGCAGCACGGCACTGACGCCCAGGCTGCTGGAAAACGGCGATGTGGATTTCAAAAATCTGGAAAACATCCCCATTGTGCGCGCGGGCGATACACTCATCACCAAACTGCCCGGCGACCGCGGCGCGCCCGGCCGGGATGTATTCGGCGGGGAAATCCCTCCGGCGCCGGGACGGGATCACCCCCTGCGGCCGGGCACGAACACCCGCGTGGCGCCGGACGGCAACAGCGTGATTGCGATTCAGGAAGGACATGTCTTCTACTCCGGCGGCGCCGTGCATGTGGAGGAAATCTATTTCGTGGACGGGGATGTGGATTACAGCGTCGGCAACATTGACTTCATCGGCATTGTGGTGGTGAACGGCAGCGTGCGCGAGGGGTTTTCCATCAAGGCCGGAGGCGACATTCAGATAAACGGCGCGGTGGAAGGCGCGCGCCTGGAGTCGGAGCGGGGCAGCATCCGCATCCGCCTGGGCGTGCAGGGCCGGAACCGGGCCGAGCTGTACGCCGCGCGCAATGTGGCCGCCAAGTACATCCTGTCGGCCACGGTCCGGGCGCAGGGCGATGTCGCGGTGCAGGAAGCCATCATGCACTCGGACATCGAGGCCGGGTGCCGGGTGC
>JAGUYV010000386.1 GCA_020061125.1 bacterium
CCGCGCTGCGCGGCGCCGTGATCGGCGTGGTCGGCTCGGGCCGCGTGCCCGGATTCTATGGCTCCAACTTCGACGAAACCGCCATCAAGAGCCGCTTCGGGGTGAGCGCGCGCCGCATCCCGCTCACGGAATTCTACAAGCTCTTCAAGTCTGCTTCGGGCGCAAAGGTCAAGTCCGCGGCCGGCAGGATCCGCGCCTCGGCGGGCGTGATCAAAGCCACGGACGAGGAGATCGCGCGCAGCGCCAGGGCTTTCGTGGCCCTGCGGGATCTGGCTGCGGACAACGAGTGCTCGGCCCTGGCCGTGCGCTGCTGGCCCGAGATGCGCGACGATCTGGGCGTCGAGCCGTGCCTGCCCATGGCCCTGCTCACGGACGAGGGCATCCTGTGCTCGTGCGAGGCCGATGTGCCGGGCCTGCTCACCATGATGCTCCAGCATGCGTTGACAAACGGGGAAGCCGGTCCGCCCGCCCTGCTCGACATGGTCAGCCTGGACCCGGCCGGGAAATTCGCGGGCCTGTGGCACTGCGGGGTCAGCTCGCCGTCCCTGTGCGACAAGGGCGCGGCGTGCATCTGCCGCCACAGCATCGTGGGTCAGTTCGACCCGGCCGCGCCCGCGGGCCTGGTGTATGAATCCGCGATGAAACCCGGCGACGCAACCCTGTGCCGCCTGCAGGGCGACGACGCGGGCCGCTACCTGGCCGTGGAGGGCAGGGTGCTGAAACGCAAACCCGAGTTCCGCGGCTCCTACGCGCCCTTCTCGCCCGGCGGCATGTCCGCCGCGGACCTGGTGAACACGGCTATGGTGCAGGGCCTCACGCACCACTACTCGCTGGCCTACACGCGCCACGCGGGCCGGTTCGCCGAGGCCGCTTACTGGCTCGGCCTCGAGCCTATCGAAACCGTTCCCGCATCCGCGCCCGGCGCCGCCCTGGGCCGCGTGTGACGCTTCGCGTCATCCCAAGCGGGTATTGTATAGTTAAAGCTCCCCGATTCCAGGAACCCTCAATGGCGCATTGTGTTTATTGTGAAAAGGGGGATGCGCCATGGAAAATTCGACACTCAAGACTATCAGCCGCGGGCGTCAGAAATCTCTGCCCGTATGTTTCGTTCAGACCCTCGGAGGACCGGCTTCGCTCCAGGGGGTATCCGTGATGGGCGAGTTTTCCAGGGCCGGCCTCAAGCTCAAGATTGCCAGCCCGTCCGGGGCTGCGGTGCTGCAATTCACCGGCGGTGCCCTGGACAACATTCAGAACCGGGGCGCAAGCCGCGAGTTCGCCGCCCATCGCGCGCGCGGGTTCGTGTTAAGCTCTCATCCTGGCATTGTGGGCAATCTGTTCCGGGACCTGGGTATTGTAGTGACCCCGGAATGCGTGCAGGTTTTGAAGGCGCGCGTGGCCGGGCACACGGCGCGCATTCCGGCCCATGCGCCCCGGCGCGCCGCGGCCCTGTCCGCTTAACCCCGCGCCGGGTTTCCTCTTTCCGTCTGTTTTATGAATTCAAGCGTTTCTTCGGGGGCAGTGGGATGAAGACCGAGGTGCGCAGCATGTAGTCCCGGTACGCGGGCCGCGCTTCGAATTCTTTCTTGAGCAGGGGGATTCCTGAAACCTTGAGCAACAGAAACAGAATCAGAATCGGGCTGGCCGCGGAGATCGCGCCGCCCGGCTCTTGCAGCGCAATCACGAACAGGCCAATCCATACCAGCGATTCCCCAAAATAATTCGGGTGCTGGGAATAGCGCCACAAGCCCGACTCCAGAGGCCGCCCGCGGTTTTGTTCCCGGGACTTGAATTTGAAAAGATGCCAGTCGGCAACTGCTTCGATGGCCAGTCCCGCAAGCGCGATGGCGGCGCCCGCCATATCCTGAAGGGTGATTCCCGAAGGCTGCACGGCTGCGGCGGCAATCTGCACGGGCAGGGACACGACGCCCATGATGAGGCCCTGAAACAGAAACACGGTGAACAGGCTCACGATCCAGAACCGGGCGCCATGCCTGCGCCGCATGGTCCGGTATCGGAAATCTTCTCCCTTTCCCCTGTTGCGCACATAGATGTGGAGCGCGAGGCGCAGGCCCCAGAGCGCGGTCACGAACAGCGCAAGCGCCGCGCGGGGCGCGGGACGGTCCGACGCCAGATATGCCGCCGCGGCCACGCACACAAAGCCCGGCCCCCAGAAAATGTCGGCCACGGACGCATCCCGCAGCACAAGGCTCACCACCCACGCGAACAGCATGAAACACACGATCACCGTTGCCGTCAGCGGCATGTTGTCAATCAGTCCGCCCATGCTCCGCAGTCTCCTTCCCGGCCGGTTCCGCCTCTGTCTGTTTATCTATCCACGCATCCATTATGTTCCACTGATCCAGCAGCCATCGGGCCTGCGCATCCCGTTCCCTCGGGATCCGCTCGTGCGGAACGCGGTAAAACCAGATTCGGATCTGTTGGCCGATGAGGCTGCCGTTCACGAAATCCGCGAACTTGTTCGCGCTCTCGAATCCCGTGTGCGCGCAAAAGATCACATCCGCGGCGTGCCCTGACTGAAGCAAGCCCAGAGCGCCGCCGAACCGGGGCGGCAGCATGTGCTTCAAGCCCCGGGCCTGTTCGTGAAGCTCCGGGCGTGTCTGCGCGAGCCGCTCCAGAATGCGCTTCTGCCTGGACCTGGAAAACCGCGTTCCTTCGGGGTACAGGAACACGCCGTGACCGGGTTCGAGGCCGTGCATGAGGGCCGTTATGCCGCGCACTTGGGCGCCGTCCCCGGCGGTTCTGTCCACAAAATAATTCGGGAGGCGATGCCCCACGATGTCCAGGCACGGATCCCACAGCAGCTCTTTTTTCATGACATAGCGCAGCCGAATGCCCTTGCGCGCCGTGAGGAAGTGTGAGGGAAGCACAGTGTCCGCGATGCTGGCGTGCCGCATGAACAGCAGCACCGGCGCGCTCCGGTCCAGGCATTCCATGCCCTGCGCCGCGAAGTCGAGTTTGTACAGCCGGGACACGCCGTGAAACAGCGCCGCGGACCACAGGCCCTGCAACGCATAGTTCGCGTTCAGCCAGTGCGCGGTGCGTGCGGCGAACGGCCCGCCGCATGCGGCCCAGATCGCGAATCCCGCCAGTATTCCCGCAATCTCGCACGCGAAGTACAACCCGGTGAACAACAGGAACCGTGTGCGCGCGAGGCGTTTGCACTGCATCAGATCCCAGGCCAGGCACACGGCGGCAAGCGCCGGGAACAACCCGAGCAAAACCGCGGCTGCGGCGAAATACAATGGAATTGTGATAAGCCTTCGTTTCAAGATTGTCATGGCGGAGCGCGCTCTCGAAGCGCCGTTCGCTGGCTGGCAGGTGTTTGTGCGGTATCATAATATGATTTCCACATAAATGAAAGCGCGCGCAGTTTCCGTCCCGCGCTTTCCGCGCGCGCTGCGCGCGGCATATAATTTATTGCGCGCCTTGCAGGGCGCGGGGGAGCATTCATGATCATCGAACTGACCGGAGAGGGCGCGAAGATCTGCGCGGCGCTGGGCCGTGCGTTCGCAGATGCGGGCCACACCCTGTATC
>JAGUYV010000066.1 GCA_020061125.1 bacterium
GGCTACCCCGGGCTGCACAGCGTGTTCCAGCCCCTCGAACGCTTCGGCCGCGTGTTTTCCCTGGCAGAACCCGCGCACACAGACGCTCTCGAATTCCGCGACGGCAAAATCCTGCTCGGCAAAATGGAGTCCCTGCGCAAGGTCACCTGGGACCGGCTGGTGTCCGTGGTGGGACTCGAGAATTTCACGGCCCTGCTCGAAGCGTGCGATGTGCTCGCGCCCATGAACTGGACCATGATCCCCAATATGACGGACATCATGGAGCGGATCGCGGAGGAAGTGTGCCCCCGTTTGACAACAGACCGCGTGCGTTATGCGTTTTTCGATCTTGCGGATCCGGAGAAGCGCACCACGGCGGACATCCGGCGCATGCTCGGGGCGCTGCCGCGGTTCCAGGGTCCGTTCCGCGTGGTGCTGGGGCTGAACGAGCGCGAGGCGCGCGCGGTGTGCGGCGCCCTGGGCCTGCCCCAGAGCGCGCTCAACGCCAAGTTCGTGAACGAGTTGTGCCGCTACATCGCCTCCGAGCTGGACATCTGGGGCGTAGTGGTGCATCCCGTGGAATACGCCGTTGCCGCCGTGGGCGGCGCGGATTATTACCAGGACGGCCCCACGACCGCGAACCCGGCGATCACCACCGGCGGCGGCGATCATCTGAACGCGGGTTTCTGCATGGGCCTTGCCCTGGGCGCGGACCCTGCGGCATGCCTGCTCATGGGCGTGTGCTGCTCGGGCTTTTATGTGATCAACGGCCGCTCCCCGGACATGGATGAACTTCTGGCGTTCATGTCAGCCTGGCGCGAGTCCCAGGCCGAACGCACCGCTTCGGATTAACGCGGGATTCAATTTTTATTCGTGAAGATTCGTGATCCGTTTTTCCCGCACCGGGCGAAAAATGCGAAACACACGCAACAACCATAAACAGGAGGCCAGACCATGAGTGACGCCAGCAAGCAGCTTGAGGGCCGGATCGCCATCGTGACAGGCGGCAGCCGGGGCATCGGCAAGGCCATTGCGCACGCGCTGTCCGCGGCGGGCGCGCGGGTGGTGATCGCCAGCCGCAAACTCGAAACCCTGTCCGCAGTGGCGCAGGAGATTTCAGCCGCCACGGGCAACGAGGTCACACCCCTGGAATGCCACGCCGGGAAAGTCGAGTCCGTGACCGCGCTGTACAAAACCGTGATGGACACATTCGGCCGCGTGGACATACTGGTGAACAACGCCGCCACCAACCCCATCTTCGGACCCGCGCTCATGTGCGAGGAGTGGGCGTGGGACAAGATTTTCGAGGTGAACCTCAAGGGCGCGTTTTTCCTGTGCAAAGCCGTGAGCCAGGACATGCTCAAGCGCCGCGCCGGGTGCATCGTGAACCTGGCGTCCACCGCGGGCATTTCGCCCGCCGCGTTCCTGGGCGTGTACAGCGTGAGCAAGGCCGGGGTCATCTCCATGACCAAAATGCTGGCGCGCGAGTGGGGCGCCGCGGGCGTGCGCGTGAACGCCGTGGCCCCGGGCCTCATTAAAACCGATTTCAGCAAGGCGCTCTGGAGCAACAAGGCCGTGTACGACACCTGGGTCAAGGACAACCCCACGGGCCGCATCGGAACGCCCGAGGAGGTGGCCGCGGCCGTGCTGTTCCTGTGCTCGGACGCTGCAGCGTATGTGAACGGGGAAGTCATCGTGGTGGACGGCGGCGGCGCGCTTTAGCGCTGCGTTCCAGGCCGCGGCAACACGCAATTTCAGCAACATCGAGCCGCCGGGCGCGCCCGGCGGCTTTGTTGTCCCCAGCCTGTTTCCGCCTGTCGCCGGCGAGCATTTTAATGTAGAATATGTCAAGATACGGACCGCGCACGCAGTTCACGCTTCATTGAGGCCATTTTATGGAATGGATCACCCCATCGGTAATCGCCACGCTTGCGTCGTCGCTTCTGCTCGCCGCTGTATTCTTTTTTCTGCATTCCCAGTACAAAGAAAATTTCATGCGCGCGTGGGCATGGAGCTGGGTTCTGTATTCGACACGGTTCATATTCACCCTGGCCATGCTCCATGCGCACAAGAGCGCGGCGTTCGCGGCCGGAGAGCAGCTTGCGGGCGTGGTCAGCAGCCTTCTTCTGATCTGGGGCGCGTATCAGTTCAACCACAAACGCCTGCCCGCGGTATGGCCCGTGTGCGCGGCCGCAGCCGGGGCATGGGCGGTTGCCGTGTCTTTTTCTTTATCTCCCACGCTTGTCCTTTCTCTGCCGCCGTTCCTGTTTCAGGGCGTGGCCTACATCTGCACCGGAACTCTGGTGATTAAGGGCGGCGGCAGAACTTCGGGCGCGCGCCTCACGGGCTGGCTCTTCGTCGTGTGGGGCGCGCACAAGCTGGATTATCCTTTCCTGCGGCCTCTGGAATGGTTCGCGCCCTGGGGCTTTCTCCTGGCTGCTGTCCTGGCCGTGGCCGTGGCCATGGGCGTGCTCATCATTTACTTCCAGCGCGTGAGCAGCTTCCTCGAACAAAGCGAAAAGACCCTGCGCAGCATCATGGACAACGCCACCGCCGTGATCTTCATCAAGGACCTGGACGGCCGCTACATGTTCATCAACGAGGCGTTTGAACAAAACCATGGCGTGTCGAAAAACAATGTCCGGGATCTCACGGATCACGACATCTTTCCCGCGCACATCGCGGACGCGTTCCAGGCCAACGATTTCGAGGTGCTGCGCTGGGGCGGCCCCATGGAGTTCGAGGAAACCGTGCCGCACGAGGACGGCTTGCGCACGGTCATTTCCGTCAAGTTCCCGCTCTTCGATGTCCAGGGCCAGCCTTACGCCGTTTGCGGCATGTCCACGGACATCACGGGCCGCAAGCAGGCCGAGGACGCGCTGCGCGAGAGCGAAAACAAGATGCGCAGCATCTTCCGCGCCGCGCCCATCGGCATAGGCGTGACCGCAAACCGCGTGCTGCTGGATGTGAACGAAACCCTGTGCGCAATCACCGGGTATTCCAGAGACGAGCTTGTGGGGCAAAGCGCCAGAATCCTGTACCCCTCGGACGAGGATTTCGAGGACGCGGGCAGGGAGAAATACAGGCAGATTGCGGAAAAGGGAACCGGGACCGTGGAAACGCGCTTCGTGCGCAAGGACGGCCGCATCATAGATGTGCTGCTAAGCTCCACGCCCATCGTCCCGGACGACCTGTCCGCGGGCGTGACTTTCACCGCCCTGGACATCACCGATCGCAAGCGCGCCGAATGCGATAAGGAACGGCTCCAGCAGCAGCTTCTCCAGTCACAGAAAATGGATGCCATCGGGCACCTCGCCGGAGGCGTCGCCCACGACTTCAACAATATGCTCGGCGTTATCATCGGCTACACGCAGCTCGTGCTTGCGGACATGCCCGCGGGGTCGGAAGCAAGGGACGACCTCGAACAGGTTCTGGACGCGGCCATGCGCTCCAAGGACCTGACCATGAAGCTGCTCACCTTCGCGCGCAAGGAGCGGATCCAGACCGCGCGGGTGAGCGCAGACGCGCTCATTGGCGGGGTGGCCGCCATCCTGCAAAGAAGCCTGCTCAAAAGCGTCACCGTCACAACGCAAGCGGATCCCGGCCTGGAGGTCGCCGTGGATGAAAACCAGATCCACCAGGCGCTCATGAATGTGTGCGTGAACGCGCGGGACGCCATGCCCGGCGGCGGCGCGCTGGCCCTGGAGGCCCGCGCCGTGTCAGATCGGAAGA
>JAGUYV010000056.1 GCA_020061125.1 bacterium
GCGGTTCATGAACAAAAAAATGCGCCGATAACGCAGCGAATCGTGCCTTATTGCGATTGCAGGATTCGTCAAATCTTTCGCTTCTATTGACGAATCCGGATAAATCAGCCCACGGACACGGGCATGGGCATGAAGCACAGGACCAGGATGGCGAATCCCAGAACCGCCAGGGCGATGTTGCGCGCGCGCAGCGGCGCGATGGCCCCCGCATGCTGCGGGTAGGGGAACCGCAGGAAAAACGCGGCAATGGCGGCCCACAGATACCAGCCCGAGTACTGCGTGGCAAGACCCAGGCCCACCAGCGCGGCGATCATGCCATAGCTCAATATCCTGTGCCCGCGTGGACCCAGCATGGCCCGCGCAATGTGCCCGCCGTCAAGCTGCCCGATGGGCATCAGGTTCAGCATGGTCACCAGCAGCCCAACCCACCCGGCGAACGCCAGGGGGTGTATGAATATCGTGGAATCGGACGGGATCCCCAGGAGCGTGTACGCGATGAATTTGAAAAGGAGCGGTTCGGCAAAGTAGAGGCCGCCCTGCATGGCGGCGGGATCCACGGCGCGCACATCGGAAAGCAGGATCCCGGCTACAAGGACGGGGATGGCCACGATGAATCCGCCCACGGGTCCGCTTATGCCCAGGTCCACAGCCGCGTTTTCATCGGGCAGCGGCGAACGCAGGCGGATGAATGCGCCCAGGGTTCCGATGATCGTCGGCACGGGGATGAATTTCGGCGGGCTGGCCTCAACACCGTTGCGCATGGCCGCTATCTTGTGCGACATTTCGTGCGCGCCGAGAATCAGAAGCAACCCCGCGGAAAAGCTCGCGGCCTCCAGGGCGACCTGCCACCAGGGCCTTGCGCCATCTCCGGCCGCCATGAGATATCCGGCCAGCAGCGTGGTGCAAATCGTGGCGATGAACAGCAGCCAGCTTGTGCGCAGTTCCTTTTTTTCATCCGCGGTGCGCCGTGCGCGGATGCGCACCAGAGTCACGATGATGCGCCCGCCCCACTGCTGCCGGTATGCGCTGTATCCCAGGGCGCGCGCCTGCTTTTTGACCTCGCGCCACGGCTCGCGCTGGGCCGACGCTTCAAACCTGATGGCGCCCCCGCTCACATGCAGGGTTTTCACCGCAAAGCGCGAATAGATAAACTGGCGCACCTGCAGTATGGACAGCAGGTAGGCGTCCTCCGAAAGGCTGGTCTGCGGCGTGTATCCGGTCTCCATGGCTGCGTTTGCGAATGCGCACCTCCTTATGCGGGCGCCGGAGCGCCCGTGTGTATTATAAACCCGAATCAGGGATTCCCCGGTTCCGGCCGTCAAGTTCCGCGGACCCGCGCATCCAATCGTTTCAAGCCCCCGGCGCCGGGACGCTTTTTTCTTGACACGCCCCGGCGCGCGCCCGTACAATGGAACCCAATCTGAATAGGCGCAGATTCCAGCAAACCATTTGCCAATCACAGGAGGAGACCCCGTATGTCCAACCCGGAAAATAAAATTGTGATCACCGCCGCGCTCACAGGCGGCGCCACGCGCAAGGACCAGAACCCCAATGTCCCCTACACCAAAGAGGAATTCATCGAGGAAGCGGTCAAGTGCTACGAAGCCGGCGCGTCCATCGTGCATATCCATGTGCGCGATCCCAAGACCGGGTTCGCCACCCCGGACATGGAGATCATCACCCCGGTCATCGAGGGCATCCGCGCCGCGTGCCCCATCAACATCAACTTGAGCACGGCCATCATGGCCGGCCTCAAGCCCGAGGACCGCATCCGCCCGGTCGTGGAACTCAAGCCCGAATTCGCGTCCTTGAACACAGGCTCCATGAACTTCGCCCTGTTCGACTACAAGAGCAAGGATGTGTTCGTCGAGTTTCTTTTCGACAACACCTTCGCCACAATCAAGAAATTCGCCAAGGCCATGCGCGAGGCCGGAACCAAGCCCGAACTCGAGGTCTACGACCTGGGGCACATGTACAATGTGAAGCTGCTGCAGATGAAGGGCATCATGGATGAGCCGCTGCACTTCAACTTCGTGTTCGGCGTGGCCGGCGGCATCCATTTCAAGGTGGACCACCTGGTGAGCTTCATCAACCTGCTGCCCGAGGGCGCAACCTGGCACACCTGCGGCGTTGGCCCGGCGCAGTTCCCCCTGGCCATGATGGCCGCTGCGCTCGGCGGACACATCCGCGTGGGCCTCGAAGACAACATTTACATCAAGGGCAAGGACCTGGCGCAAGGATCGTGGGAACAGGTGAAAAAGGCCGTGGTCATCGCCGAACAGGCCGAGCGCGCACCGGCCACGCCAGAGGAAGCGCGCCAGATTCTGAACTGCCCCGCGCGCGCTTAATTGCCCGCGCGCCGGGTCCGCGCCGCAGCGCGGCTTATACTATTGACGCTCGCAGCCTTGTCCAAGGAGGCGCCATGAAAGGTTCCGGACACGATCCCGCACGCCTGTCCCGCAATGTCGAGGATTACAAGTTCTTTTTGAGCGTGCGCGTTCATTACGCAGACACGGACGCGCAGCAGGTGGTGTACTATGGCGCTTATTCCAATTTCTACGAAGCCGCGCGCCAGGAATACTGGCGGCGCATGGGCATCAAGCTCCAGGAAGTGCATCAGCGCGGCAATTATCTGTCTATCGTGGAATTCGTGAACCGGTACTACGCCCCCGCGTTTTACGACGATCTGCTGGATGTATATGTCCGAACTTCCGAAATCCGGCCCCGGAGTTTTGACCTGGATTATCTCGTTGTGCGCCGCCGGGACAGCGAGGCCGTGGCCGCCGCGCGCACTGTGTTCGTGTTCGTGAACCACGACGACTGGAAGGCCGTGCCCATCCCGGACTGGTTCCGCACCGCCGTGGAGCAATTCGAGGCCCGGTAAATCCGGCGTCATAACGAGAAATTCACGAGCGCGCGGCTGATGCGCGGAGCAACAATCACGGAAACGCCGCCGGCCCTTTGCCTGTGATCATGCACTCACAGGCAAAGGGCCGGTTTTATTTGACAACGATCCGCCGTGTTCGCGCTGTTTGCGAAACCGCTTTCTTATTTGCACGAGCAGGGCGTTGACCCGCACTTGGGGCAGCCTCGCGCATATTTCGCCGCCGCCTCTTCCATGTCCACGCCCATGATGCTCGCCAGACTCACCAGCCACGCCAGCACATCGCCGAACTCTTCGCGCAGGTTGTCCCGGTCCGTGCCGCGCATGGCCCGCGCCAGTTCTCCCACCTCTTCGATGAACCACCGGAAGGTGCCCTCGGCGCCCCGCGCGCTGTCCCGCTCGAAATAGATGTCCTTAATCAGTCGCTGAAACTCGTTGATCCCCATTCCCTGCCGCCTCTCATGCGGGTATTCTATACGCCGCGCGTGGCGCGGTCCACCCGCGGCTTTGATGCGTACGCCCGCTCTGGCTTATAATGGTACTGTGTTTTGCTGAAACCACTCTGCGGGGGTCTTGTCCATGAAAGCCTGTCCGGGAATAAAAATCGCGATTCTGCTGGCCGTGGCGTTCGTCATCATTGCCGGCGCGGCGCCCGCGCGCGCGCAACTTACAGCGGGCGCGGCCAGGGTTGAAATCACGCCCGAGAAACCGTGCTTCCTGGGCGGCTATTACATGCTCACCGAACGCTCGGTCGGCGTTCACGATCCCCTGCACACGCGCGCCCTGGTTCTTGACAACGGCAAAACCCGCGTGGCGCTCGTCACCTTCGATGTGGTCATCATGGGCGGCGTCATGGCCCAGGAACTCAAGGAGCTGATCAATAAGGAAACCGGCATTCCCATTGAGAACATCAATGTGCAGGCCACGCACACGCACTCCGGCCCCGAGGGCTATTACCAGGAGTTCGGCAAGTATCCCAAGGAATACGACCCGGACATGAAGAACATGATGCAGTCCCGCGCGCTCCAGGCCGTGACCCAGGCCATCGCGCGCATGCAGCCCGCATCGTTCGGCTTCGCGCAGTTCCCGCTCGAAAACCAGAACGGCAACCGGCACGACCCGGACGGACCCGTGGACCGCACGGCCATCGCCGCCGTGCTCAAGGACAAGGACGGCAAGCCCTTTGCCGGATTTCTCAACTTCGCCGCGCACCCCACCGTGGTGCCTGCTGGTTCATATTTGATCAGCGCCGAGTGGCCCGGCATGTTCGCCTCGCTCATGGAGCAGCGGCTGGGCGGCGAAACCGCGTTCCTGTATCTACAGGGCGCCGCGGGCAACCTGGGGACCGGCGCGACCGGAACCCGCATTGTGGACGGCCAGACCGTACAGCTCGACGACTGGCAGAAAGCCGAATACAAGGCCGAGCTTCTGGCGGACGCGGTGTTTGCCAAACTGCCGGAGATTCAGACGGCGGCGGACATCCCCCTGGCTGGCGCGCGCAGGGATTTCGAGTTCCGAGTGCGCTCCCGCAAGTATTTCCGCAGCTTCGAGCAATCCCTTCCCGAGCTCAAGAAATCCATCCAGGACGACCCCGGCGCCAGCGACGCCATCAAGGAGCGGCGCATCGGGTGGCTCAACGACCGCTACGGCACCGAAAAATTCATGTCCATGCTCATCCCCACCATGAAACGGGTCAAAGATGGCAAGACCGCCACCACGGTGCAGGCCCTGCGCATCGGGGACCTGGCCCTGCTCGCGTTCCCCGGCGAGGCCATCACCGAATTGAGCATCCAGTTGCGCAGGGATCTCGCGCCCCGATCCGTGGCCGTGCTGGGCTATTCCAACGACCACCTCGGATACATCACCACGCGCGAGATTTTCAATCAGGGCGGCTACGAGGCCGGCATGGGCCTGTGCTTTCCGGACGCCACCGAGGAAATGGCCGCCGCCCTGCTGGACATGGCCGCCGGGCTGTTCGCGAATTGATCGCGGGCGTGATCTCTGATCCGCCGCCATGTTATAATGGATATGGGACATGGAGGACTTCGCCATGAAAGCAATGAATTTGAGCAAAGACGAACTGCGGGCGCTCATCAGCGAAGTTGTTGAAGAGAAGCTGCGTGAGTTTTTCGATCCCGATCATGGGCTGGAGCTTAGCGAAGACTTCAAGGCCGCGCTGTCAGCCTCCATGGAATCAGAGGAACGGGTTTCCTTTGATGAAGTGAAAAAACGCCTTGGGCTATCATGACTCCATGCGCTACACAATAGAATTGACCCCCTTTGCTGAAAAAGAATTTGCCTCGTTGGACAAAATTGCCGCGCAGCATATCGCGCACAGAATTGATTGGCTTGCTCAAAATGCAGAAACCGTGATTCATACCCCGCTAAAAGGTCAATTCAAAGGAATGTACAGACTAAGGTCTGGGGATTGGAGAGCCATTTATTCAATTGACCATCAGGCGTATCTGATCACAATTTTTTCCATTCGTCACCGAAGCCAGGTTTACAAATTTTGACCTGCCCAATTACATATTGATCCCGCGCCCGCGCGTTGTGCTATAATACCCGACATGATATTTTCCGTGGGCAGTTGCGGGAAGCCAGCCAATGGGCGGGCCGGGCGCAATGTTTCGGACGCGCCCCGCCTTTGAACACGCGTTCCCCCCTGCCCGGCCAGCGCCCGAACCGCTTCCGCGGCGCAAGCGCATCACTCCGGAGGACCCCCGCCATGACCATCCGTGAAATCCTTGAAACCAACGCCCAAAACACCCCGGACAAAATCTTCCTGTACTACGAGGACATCACGAAAACCTATGCGGAGATTGACGAAATCGCCAATCGCGTGGCCAACGCGCTCTTGAGCCTCAATGTCAAGCGCGGGGACAATGTGAACCTGCTGCTCACCAACCGCCCCGAGTTCATTTACCTCATGTTCGGCCTCGCCAAGATAGGCGCCGTGTGCTGCCCCATCAACCCGGCCCTGCGCCCGGACGAAGTCCAGTACATCGTGAACAACTCCGAGTCCGTGGCCCTCATCACCGAGGACAAGCTCATGCCCCTGGTGCGCGGCATCCGCGAGCATATCCCCAAGGTCATGGATGTGATCGTGGCCGACGGGTGCAAGAAGTGCGGCGAAATGGTGTTCGACGATCTGGTGAACAGCGCGTCCGCAGCCCCGCCGCCCCCGGGCGTCACGCCCTCGGACCGCGCCGCCATCATCTACACCTCGGGCACCACGGGCAAGCCCAAAGGCGCCATGCTCTCCCAGGCCAATTACATCTGGGACGCCCGCGCCGTGGTGCGCTCCGCGGAAATGACCGCCGAAGACCGCTTCATGTGCATCCTGCCCCTGTTCCATGTGAACGGCCAGGTGGTCACGGTGCTGGCCCCCCTGTGCGCGGGCGCGTCCATGGTTCTGGTGCCGCAGTTCAGCGCGTCGAAATTCTTCGAGACCGTGGACAAATTCAAGCCCACGGCCTTCAGCGGCGTGCCCACCATCTACGCCATGCTGCTGAACACGCCCGGAACCGAAAACTACGACCTGGCCAGCCTGCGCTTCTGCATCTGCGGCGCGGCCCCCATGCCCGTGGAGGTCTTCAAGAAATTCGAGGAGAAATTCAACGCCAAAATCCTCGAAGGCTACGGCTTGAGCGAAGGCACCTGCGCCTCGAGCATCAACCCGCTCGACGGCACGCGAAAGGTCGGCTCCATCGGCGTGCCCATCCACCCCGAGCAGGACATGAAGATCATGGACCACGACAACAACGAAATGCCGCGGGGACAGCACGGCGAAATCTGCGTCAAAGGCCCGAATGTCATGGAGGGCTACTACAACAACCCCGACGCCACAGAAGCCGCCATCAAGGATGGCTGGCTCCACACGGGCGACATGGGCTTCGTGGACGAGGACGGCTATTTCTACATCTCCGGCCGCATCAAGGAGATGATCATCCGCGGCGGCGAGAACATTTATCCCAAGGAAATCGAGGAGGTCATCTACACGCACCCGGCCGTGGCCGAGGCCGCGGTCATCGGCGTGCGCGACGACTTCTACGGCGAGGAAGTCAAAGCCGTGATCGTGTGCAAACCCGGCATGTCCGCAACCGAAAAGGAAATCATGGATTACTGCTTCGAGCGCCTGGCAAAATACAAATGTCCCAAATCCGTGGCCTTCATCGAGGACATGCCCAAAACCGCCACCGGCAAGATTCAGAAACGCAAGCTCGTCGAAGACCCCCGCTGGACCGCGGAGTAAAAAAACAGGATCACGAATGCGCACGAATCATAACGAATTGGAACAAATTCATATTTCGCCTTTTCCCGTTCGTGTTCATTCGCTTTTCATTCGCGTCAATTCGTGATCTGCATTTCAGCGCAAGACACCGCCTTTACCCGAAAGGAGGCAAACCATTGGACTTCACCATCACCGAAGAACAAAAGGCGTTTCGCGACGCCGTGTACAAGTTCGCCAAAAACGAATTGTACGAACTCACCAAGGAAGCTGAACACAAGGGCGAATTCAGCTTCGAGGCCTGGAAGAAAATGGGCGAGTACGGGATCATGGCCCTGCCCTTCCCCGAGGAATAC
>JAGUYV010000246.1 GCA_020061125.1 bacterium
ATGCCATCACAGGACGCGGGTGCGCCCGTGATCAGCGTGGGCAACATCACCGCGGGCGGCACGGGCAAAACCCCGGTCTGCCTGTATCTGGCGCGGCGTCTCCATGACGCCGGTTTCCGCACGGGCGTGGCCACGCGCGGATACGGAAGACAGCAGAGCGAACCGGTGATCGCCACGCCGGAATCCAACCCCGGCTGGAAGGTCACAGGCGACGAGCCGCAATTGTACCTCGCCAGCGGTCGCGTGCGCGCCGTTGCCGTGGACCCGTTGCGCAACCGCGGCGCGGCCGCCCTGGCGTCCGGCCATGGCTGCGGTGCGATACTGCTCGACGACGGGTTCCAGTTCATCACGCTCAAGCGCGCCGCAAACATTGTGTGCCTGGACGCGCGCAACCCTTTCGGATTCAACAGACTCCTGCCGCGCGGAGAATTGCGCGAACCCGTGTCCGCGATCGAGCGCGCCACCCATTTCTGGATCACCCGCGCCACACCCGAAAACGCAACACAGACAAAAACCCTGCTGGACACCCTGAAGAAACGCCATCCGGCAATCCCCGTCATTCTGTCCCGTCACGAGCCGGATTGCTTAGTGCCGATTGGCGCTAACTCCGATCCTCTGGGAACCGCGTTTCTTGCCGGAAAAACCGTGTGCGCGTTCAGCGCCATCGGCGCCCCGGAATCTTTCGAGCAGACTGTGGAAACTTTGAGCGGCGAGCGGTCGCTGGCGATCAGGCACACGGATCACCACGCATTCACGGAGCAGGAGCTGCGGCGCGCGGACGCGCTTGCCGCGGAACACGGGTGCGGCGCGGTTGTGACTACAGAAAAGGATGCGATCAGAATTCCGGGGGCGTTCAAGCCGGGTCTGCCCTGGTTCGCGCTCCGCATCTGCCTGCGCGTCACACAGGGCGAGGAACACATAGATAGACTCATCGAATCATTACAATAAACGCTTCCCGGCATCATGCAGATCATCGGCGGCAGATTGCCTGCGGCGCTTGAGAGCGGCGGGGTTCAGCGACCCCGCCCGGCAAACTCAAGAGTTGCTGATAGGTGATTCAAATTGTTTTGAAACAATCGGCGGAAATTCTTGATAGTGGGGAGCAAAAAAAGTGCCGATTCAAATTGACCCGCTACCAAAGCGTTGTTTCATTATGAGCTTGGTTATCTATACGAAAAATGCAGATTCCAATGGATGCATCGGCATTCCATTCCATGTATCGGTTTCTGGAACCTGATGCTGATGACCGTGAAGGAATCGAAGCGTATCTAATGTTGCTCCGAAGTGAGTCCGCAGAACAAACCGCAGCGAACATTCCTTCGGTGATAAAGAATTACGGAATTCCTATCGGGTCACTTGTGCTTTTTGTCAACGAACCCGCCCGCGGACTGTTTCGAGCCGGGGCTGCCGAAGAACTGGGCGATGACCAGGAACTGGTGCTGCATGGCGGCTTCGAGGCTCATGGGCAGGCAGTCGTTGATCATGCGCTTGGAGGCCTGCACCGCGCGCGGGTCGTAGCTTGCGATGGTCCGCGCCATGTCCATGGCCGCGCCCATATATTCTGACACGGGATGCACATGGTTGACGAGTCCGATGCGCAACGCTTCCTGCGCGCCGATGGCCCGGCCGGTCCACGCAAGCTCCTTGATGCGGTTCAGCCCCACGCACATCCAGTGCGGGGTCACAAGCTGGGTGATGCCGTGGATGACCTCGGTCTGCTGAAAGCGCGCGGTTTCGGACGCGATGCGGATGTCGCACAGGCAGGCGAGGTCGAATCCGCCCGCGTACGCCGGGCCGCTGACCGCCGAGATCACGGGCTTGGGGAACAGGGCCAGGGCGTTGAACATGGACTTGACCGAATCCAGAAACTCGTCCTTGTTCTCCGGGCCGATCGAACTGACTTCCCGCAGATCCAGCCCGGCGCTGAAGATCTCGTCGGACCCGGTGATGACCACGGCATGAACGGAATCGTCCTGTGCGAGTTTCAGCAGGCAATGGAGGATTTCTCCGCGCAGCGCAAAGTTGAGCGCGTTCTTTTTCTCCGCGCGGTTCAGCCGCAGCAGGACGGTGTGCGCGCCGCTGTCGAGTTCCACGGCGAGAAATTCATAGTTCATGGGGAAACCTCCGGCCTGGTGTTCTGGCATGCATTTTAGCATTTGAAGAGCGCGTGGCGTTTATTGCGGTTTTCTGGGTTCGGGTCCGATGAACTTGCCGAACCGCTTCGCGCCCCAGTTGTGCGCGAGAATCACGGTGACGCCGGAGAGGATGCCGCCGATGATGGCCGCGGCCACGACATCGGGCCTGTGCGCGGCGTCGGATTGCAGGGGAAGCGCGGGAGCGTGGGCCACGAAAAACCCGCCGATGGAACCCGCGACCACACCGAGAAACATTCCCGCGTCCGTTCGCCAGACGCCGGCGAACACCCCGAGAACCGCGCCCAGAATTGCCCCCACCACAATCTTGTTCAGCAGCAGGAGCAGCAGCCCGCCCGCGCCTGCAGCGCCCAGCGCGCCGCCCGCGGCCAGGCGGATGAACGCATAGAGCACGGCCCAGCAGATGCACAGCACAATGGCCGGGGGAATGCACGCGGCCGCGCGGCGCAGCCGCTGGTGGAAGTCGTAGTCCTGCAGGTCCACGAGCGCGCCGCCGCACGAGGAACAGGCCTGCGGCGCGGCGTCCGCGGCCACTTTTTGTTTTCCGGTTTCCTGCTTCGCCATAAGCGCACCCTCCCGGCGCCCGTTTTACAGCACGGGCAGCCCGCGCAGTCTGCTGTTCACCCGTTCGAGGGTGATGTTGCGAATGAGCGCCCGTTTGTCCCTGGCCGCGTGGCCGGACACGATTTCGATGCCGGCCCTGGGCGCGCCCAGGAAGCTGGCGAGCGCGTCAATGAGTTCGTCGTTGGCGCGTCCCTTGTCGGGCGCGGCCTTGAGGCGCACCACGAGCGCGCC
>JAGUYV010000184.1 GCA_020061125.1 bacterium
CAGCCGCTGACCACGGCAGCCGTGGCCTGCCAGTTGGCCTCTCGCAGGAGCGCGGGCAGCACGGGCAGCACATGGAAGTCCACATCCTGCACATCCGCGCCGTGCGTGGCGCGCAGGGCCGCGGTGAGCCGTTGCAGGTCCGCGGTGTTGTCCTCGACCGAAGGCGTCGTGAGCTGCACGGCGAACTTCCTGACCGGCGGTTGCGGGTTTTCGGACAGCATCATGGCCTCGATTTCAGCGCGGGCGATGCGTTGCCCTTTGACAACAGGCTCGCCCTGGCTCACGGCCATTTTGCGGATGCGGGACTCGTCGGGGATCTCGATCACCAGATCGTCGTTGCCCACGAAGGTCTGGCAGGCGAGAGTGTGTCCGGGCTTGACCTTGTCCCTGGCCGCTTTGTTGAGGGTTTCCGTGGTGACGGTACCCTCGAGGACCTTGACCTGGCACTTGCCGCACACGCCCGCGCCGCCGCAGCCCGCGTGGATGTATACGCCTGCGCCCACCATGACTTCGAGCAGGTTTTCGCCCGCCTCGGCGCGGGTGGACGCGTTGTCTGGCACGAACTTGATTTCCGGCATTTCAGTGAACTCTCCTCCGGGTGTTTTCCGGATGTTCAGCCACCTTGAATTACACTTCGAGCCACGAGTGGGAATAGAGGCTCAAGCCCATGAGCACGCGCACGGTTTTGTAGAACTTGAGCTGCTCCTCGTTGAGCGTGGCGGGGTCCATGTTCTCCCCGTCCATGAGCTTGTGGACCAAGTCCTCGATGTCGAGCTTTTCGTTGCGGCAGATGGCGGCGAGGCCTTCGTCGAAGGCGTCCACGATGGGGCCGTTCATGCCGTAGCGGCGCAGCATCATGAGGTAGGTCTGGTTCAGCACGGGTCGCAGGTGTTCGGGCGACCCGTTGGAAATGTTGGACAGGCCGCAGGTGGTCTGCACGCCGGGCCAGATGTCCTGGAGCATGGCCATGAACTCGATGCACGAGGTGACCTGGTTGATCTCCACGCTGACCGGTGACACGATGGGGTCGAGCCAGGTGTCCTCGGTGGGGATGCCGGCTTCCATGAAGCGGTACTGGATGTCGGCGGCCAGGGCGCCGCGCTCGGTGGTGTCGCGCGGAATGCCGTCGGGTCCCCACAGCAGGGCGCACGCGCCCGCGTCGTACTTCACGGCCATGGGGATGAGGGCGTCCATGCGGTCCGGGCGCGCCATGATCGAGTTGATCACGCATTTGGCTTTCTTGGGTTTGTAAACCTTGAGGCCGGCTTCCATGGCGTCAATGTTCATGGTGTCCAGCCACAGGGGCAGGTCGGTGACTTCCTGCACGGCCTGAACCACGAACTCCATGATGGCGGGGCCGTCTTTGCGGGAAGGCCCGATGTTGAGGTCTATGAACCCCACGCCGGCTTTTTCCTCGGCGATCGCCATTTCCTGAATGGGCTTGGGATCGCGGGCTTTCATGGCCGGGCCGAGAACCTTGCTCATCACATTCAGGTTCTCTCCGACCGGATACATCTTCAACGGTTCCATCGCTGTCCTCCTTGTCGGGAAATGGTTCGTGTTGCGGAATTTAGTCCGCGGACCACTGTTTCAGGAAGGCCGCAATGTGAGCGGCCTCGCGCGGCCCGATCTGGATTTCCCAGCCGGACAGCTCTTCCTCGAGTTCGCCCGAGATCTGCGCGGCGAAGCCCGGGATGATGAGCTTGCGGTGCTTGACCTTTTCCTCGATGCCGGACTTCTTGACGAAGATGGCGATGGCGTCGGCGGCGAACTTGCCGGCCGCCCATGCGGTGAGCACGGACAGGCCGTCGGTGTCGAGCACGAGCAGGTAGGAGCCGACGCGGCTGGCCTCGATTTCGCCGCTCACGATGAAGTAGGTGAGCGAGAAGTTCGAGGTGATGAGAACCGGGGAATTCTCGGTGACCTGGCCGATCTCGTAGATGCCCTGGGTGGTGGCCATGGGGCGCTGCGGATCGGTGTAGATGTTGAGGCGCTCCAGAAGCAGCGGGAACAGGCTCTCGCCCTTGAGGTCGCTCAACACCACGATGCCCGCGTACTTGGCCACCATCACGGAGGCGTACATGGCTTCCATCATGGGATCGTCCGTCATGTCGCACACGAAGGCGATGGTGGGGAAGCCCAGGGCGCGTTCCTTGTTTTTGATGGCGGCGCGGCGGATCTGCACCTGGTCCAGGAAGGCCTGCTTGATGCCCGCGGCGCCGGTGTCAATGATGATCTCCTTGAGGCCCTTGGCCTGAAGGTTCTTGGTCATTTCCATGATGGCGTCGTAGGAATCGGCCTTGACGGCCACGGGGCAGCCCAGTTCCTTGGCCAGGTCGCCGCATGCGTCCACGGTGGCCGGTGTGGCGGCGTGGAGCAGAGGCTTCTTGTCCGCGATGGCCTTGCCTGCGGCGGCCACGGCGTCGGCGCTGGAGCTGCTCACGACCACGGGGTAGCCCGTGTCCGCGGCTTTTTTGGCCAGGGCTTCGAGCTTGGCGGCGTCGTCGCCCCGGGCCACGATCATGTTGGCGCACAGGGTGAGGCCGATGCGCTCGTACTGCAGGTCCGCGAGGGCCTTGAGTTTCGCGTCCACCGCGGCGTCGTCCATGTCCGTGGTTACGAGCACGGCGAACGCGGGCTGGCTCACGAAGGTTTTTTCATGCCGGAACTCGACGGTTTCCGCGCCCAGGCGCCAGGCTTTGTCGCCGGCGCCGATGACCACGGGGCGCACGGGCGGCGCCGAGGCTTCCGACAGCGACTCCGCGGCTTCGGGCGAGACATACGGGCACTTGGCCAGTTCCGTCTTGCCGGCCGCAAGAGCCATGGCGAACGCGAGGCAGGTTGGCACGCCGCATTCGCCGCAGTTCTTTTTAGGCAGCTTTTTGAAAATGTCTATGCCGGTTAAACCCATTTCTTTGTTCACACCCCCAATTTTGATCTGTACAACATAGGAATGAAGCCCGGGCCGGAGTCTCCGGCCCGGGCTGCCTGTCTGTGGTTCAGCCGATGATGGAGTCCATGGTCACGGCCGGGTGACCCTTTTCGGTCAGCCAGTTGAGAACGGTCTCTTCGTCGGTGCCTACGGTCTCGTCGGCGATCAGGTCCACGAAGTTCGGGATCCCGATTTCCTCGCCGCGGACTTTGAGGCGGTCGTAGAGTTCTTCCTTGAGCATCTTGGGCATCCACACCAGGCGCTGGAACCCGCCGTCGCCGGCGATGAACTTGCGCTGGGTGATGTTGTACTTGGAGTGGCCCACGAAGCCCGGGGAGCTGATGCCGCCGCCCATGGTGCCGGCGAGCGTGGTGAACTTCATGCCGCAGGGCGTCTCGCCCTTGTACTCGCGGTTCACGGTCATGATGCCGTTGCACATGGGCAGCACGGCGGCGATGCACTCGCAGCAGCCGCATGTGGTCATGGGTTCCTGCATCAGGCTGTAGAAGTTGTAGCTGGTGATGTTGCCGCGGGACGCCTTGGTGATGAACTCGTTGACGCCCTTGAAGTTGCCGAGCACCTGGTCGAGAACTTCGCCTTTTTCCACGGGCTGGTTGGGGCCGGTGGGGTTGATCTCGTAGCTGGCCTTGCAGTCGAGCCAGTTGTAGGAGCCGCACAGGCCGGTGCGCTCGGGGCTGATGACGCACACATGGCTGGGAGCGAAGGACTGGCACAGGGTGCAGGAGTAGAACATGTCCGTGGTTTCGTCCTTCATGCCGCCCACGCGCTCGTCGCGGGTCTTGTAGGCCTCGCGCGCCTTGGCCAGAATTTCGGTCACGGCGTCCTGGTTGGTGTGCAGGATCACGGCGCACTTGTCGAACACCGCGCCGAAGTCCTGGTGCAGCTTGGCGTGCAGCAGGCGGCCGATGTCCGCGAACTTGAAGCCCTTCTCGATGGCGCTGTTGCCCACGCGCAGCCAGGCGATGTCGCGCTGGCCGATGTGCATGATGCCCTGGGCGTAGTTGATGAGGTGGTGGATCTGGCGCTCGAGGATGGGTTCGTAGTCGGACTCCATCTTGCGGCCGGCCACCTTGACTTCGATGGCCAGAG
This sequence comes from bacterium, assembly GCA_020061125.1. Classification (GTDB taxonomy): domain Bacteria; phylum UBP15; class UBA6099; order UBA6099; family DSWB01; genus DSWB01. The sequence goes on from JAGUYV010000184.1 coordinate 4,043, forward strand.
GCCCGAGGCGCTTGCCCTTTTCGTTGACCGCGACTTCGGTCATCTCGGGGCCGTTGACGGACACATCGCCGTCGTTGATCTCGTTCATGTCCACGGTATGGACCCACTCGCACATGTCGGTGCGTCCGCCGCCGCATTCGAGATAGATGTCCGCGCCGCGCACGCGCTCGCCTTCGAACGCCGGGCCGTAGGAAACCGGCACGGGCACTTCGGCGACCGTGACCTTGAGGCCGCGCACTTCGGTGGCCTTGGCGATCATTTCGTTGTGCGGGATGTTGGACACCACATGCTCGTAGGTGCAAACGCCTGTGGGCAGGATTTCGGGGATCGGGGTGTCGGCGATGGTGGGGAAGCCGTAGTTGATGCAGCCGGCGGCGGTGGCGTACCACTCGTCGGACACATCGCCCATGGCCAGAACGAACGCGAACACGCGGTCCTTGTTATAGATAAGGATCTTGCGGTAGTCGCCGGGTTCGATGCCGCCGAAGCTCATGGCGGCGCGGGTGGCGAAGCCCACGGCGAAGATGGCGCCGGACACATCCGGGCTGAAGCTCACCAGGCGGGTGTTCCAGCCGATCTGCACGCCCGCTTCCACGAGCTGCTTGCTGAAGCATGTGCCGTTGTGCTCGCTGGCCATGAACACATACAGGTTCTTCTTCTGCAGTTCGAGGGCCATTTCGGCGGCGATTTCCTTGGTGGGTGCGGAGCCGACGATGGCGGCGAAGCCGGGGGCCGTGCCGTCCACGAACTCCACGCCGCGCTTGCGCATAATCACATCGTCCGCGGCGCCCAGCCAGATGTTGTCATCCGTGACATCTTCGCTCTGCAGGTAGAAGTTGGGTTCGTTCAGGTAGCGGATGGATTCGATGACTTCCTGCGCGAACAGGGTGCTCATGCCTGCGTCCAGCACCTGGCCCAGGTAGGGAAGGTGCAGTTTTTCTTTCACGGGCGGGGGAAGCAGGAGGCGGCATCGCTTGATGACCGGCTCCATGTCTTTGAGTTTCTCAACCTTGTGGCCCAGCATACCAAAGATGATGGGCAGGTAGTAAGCGGTGTTGGGGAAACCGACTTCGTGCTCGGCGCCGAATTTGTCTATGGCCTGTTTCATCTGCTCTTCGGCCTTGTCCACGAACTTGTGGGCGCCCCGGATTGCCGCTGATGCGATAATCTTCACTGACATTGTTCAGGTGACCTCCTTCAGAGTCGTTTGACCGGCATTAGGAAATTTCGCGGCGCGCATCCATGTCGGCGAGCACGCGTTCGCGGGCTTTATCAATGCCCAGCGCCTTGCGCTTTTTGTCGATGTGTTCGATCATCTTCTGCGCGTGCTTGATGGGATCGGCTTCGAAGTCCCACTTGCCGCCGTACTGCTCTTCCATGTGCTCGAACAGTTCCTTGGTGGTGCCTTCGGCGCCCAGGGTGGGGAAGGTCACGCCGAAGATCGTGTACACGCCCGAGCTGACGAAGTACTGGCCGATGGAGATGGCTTTTTCGCTCATCCATTCGGGGGCGGAGCCGCATGCGGGCAGGTCGCTCAAGTCGTCGCCCAGGCCGCCTTCCTTGACCATGGCGGTGGCGGCGATGAGGATGCGCGAGTTGTCAACGCACGAGCCCATGTGAATGACCGGGGGAATGCCCACGGTTTCGCAGACTTCGGCCAGGCCGGGGCCGGCGAATTCCGCTGCGGCTTCGGGCTTCAGAAGCCCGGCCTTGGCGGCCGCGATGGCGCCGCAGCCCGTGGTCAGAACCAGCACGTCGTTCTTGATGAGTTCCTTGATGACCGTCACATGGACATTGTCGTGCTGCACCTTGGGGTTGTTGCAGCCGACCACGCCGGCCACGCCGCGGATCTTGCCGTTGATGATGTTGTCGTTCAGCGGCCGGTAGGAGGCGCGGAAGCTGCCGCCCAGCATGTAGTTGATGGTCTCGTGGCTGAAGCCGGCCACGAACTCTTCGGTGACCTGCGGGATGTTGACTTTGCCCTTGGGGCGTTTGGGGAAGTTGTCGGCCGCGCGCATAATGAGCTTCTTGGCGGTCTCCAGAGCGTTGTCCGTGTCGAACTCGATGTGTTCGGCTTCGGGCATCTTGGCGATGTGCGCGGTGGTGAAGATGGAGCCGTGGAAGCAGGCCGCAACCGAGGGAAGCGACGGGAAGATGCACTGCACATCCACGATCATGGCGTCGCACGCGTTGGTGGCCAGGGCCAGTTCCTGCTGCAGGAAGTTGCCCATGATGGGCACGCCGTGGCGCATGAGGATCTCGTTGGCCGTGCAGCAGATGCCGCCGAGCTGCACGCCCGTGGCGCCCTTGCTCTTGACATACGCGAGCACTTCGGGATCGAGGGACGCGGCCACCAGCATCTCGGACAGCAGCGGCTCGTGGCCGTGCACGGAGATGTTGACCGTGTCGTCTTTCATGATGCCCAGGTTGACCTGGCTGGTGAGGGGTTCCGGGGTGCCGAACAGGATGTCCTGCAGCTCGGTGCCGATCATGGAGCCGCCCCAGCCGTCGGACAGTGCGCAGCGCGCGCCCTGCAGCAGCAGGTGCTCGGGGTCGTGGTCCACGCCCATGTGCGTGCGGTGCATGATCTCCACGGTCTCGCGGTCTATGCCGCGGGGCACCACGCCCAGGTTGCGCCAGATCTCCTGCCTCTTGATCGGGGCCTTGGCGATGTACTTGAGTTCGCCGTGCTGCTGGCCGAACTGCGCCAGGCTGACTTCGGCGATTTCCTTGCAGATGTCCTTGATGTCGCGGTCGCCGACCTCGATGCCCAGGTCCATGGCGACTTTGATGGCCTTCTGCTCGTCCTTGATCTGGTAATCGGACTTGTCGCTGGTGGCGACTTTCAGAAGGGTTTCAGCCACATTGCGGCCGTGGTCCGAGTGCGCTGACGCGCCGCCGGCGATCATGCGGATGAAATTGCGCGCCGAGATGGTGTCCGCGGTTGCGCCGCACACGCCTCGGTCCTTGCCTTCCTTGCCCACGATGATGCGGCAGGGGCCCATGGCGCAGTTCTTGCAGCAAAGGCCCTGTGTTCCGAACTTGCAGCCCGGCTCCTGGCTGTCGAGACGATCAAAGCATGTCATGACTTTGTTCGCCTGCGCGATCTCCAGGGTCTGAATCGTGGCCTGGTCAATGGAGCGGTCCTGCGGGGTTTTCTCCTGCTTTGCCATTAGAGAGCTTGCCTCCTTTTCGAACTTTCCCGCCGTGCGGCGGGGAATTTTTTTTCTTTCTCTTGTTTTGTGATTTATTGCAACGGGGCGGCTTGGTCCACCTTTCGAACGGGCCGCTCCCTGGTTGTATAGGTTTGTCCCCTTATGTGTAATCCTCGCCAGGGGATCGTCAGGAACCGGAGACGAATGCTTCCAGGGCCGCGCGGAACTGGCGCACGGGTTCGAGCAGGTCGTCGGCGCCCTCGAAGGGCGGACGGCGCTCTCTGCCGGCCACGCGCGTGTCTTCGCTGTAGGGCAGCACGCCGAGCACGGGATAGTCCGTGAGGTTGTCGCGCAGGAATTGCGCGTCGCTCTCGTCCCGCGCCGCATTGCCCAGGTAGCACACTTTCTTGCCGCTGCCGAGCTGGGTCCACAGCTTCACGATGCGCCGGGCCGTGTCCACGCCCTTGTGGTCGGGCTGCACCACGATGATCATGGCGTCCACCACGGTGGCGGTGCCGCGCCCCAGGTGCTCGATGCCCGCTTCCATGTCCATGACGAGCTTGTCGCGCTCCTGGAACATCAGATGCGTCATCAGCGCCTTGAGAAACGCGCTTTCCGGGCACATGCAGCCTTTGCCCGCCGTGTCCAGCGTGCCCATGTTGATGAGCCGCAGGCTGCCGCGCTTCACACAATATCTCTCGGGAATGTCGTCCACACGCGGGTTCAGCTTGAACATGCCGCCGTAGGCGCCGGGTTTGCTCTCGGTGCGCTCGTGGATCAGATCCTTGAGCGCGGAGATCGGTTCGGGCGCGTTGTCCGGCGGGAACCCGAGGGTGTCCGCCAGGTTGGCGTCCGGGTCCGCGTCCACGGCCAGTATGGGAGCGCCGTCCAGTTCATAGAGACGGCACAGCATGGCCGCGGCCGTTGTTTTTCCGACTCCGCCTTTTCCCGTGAATGCGACTTTCATGTGCTGCGAGCGGGCCTCCTGTTTCCGGTTTCCGCTTCTTCCCTCCTTTCCTCGAAGAGTCCCTCCCCCGGTGGGCCGGGCCGGTGTTTCAAGGCCCGGGAGGTGTTACATCTTGCCGTTGCTTTTGCTTATGAGCGCGAGGGTTTCCTCGCGGGTCGCCCTGTTGGATCGGAAAATGCCCTTGACGGACGATGTCACGGTCACGGTGCCGGGCTGCTGAACGCCGCGCATGGACATGCACAGGTGCTCGGCCTCGATGACCACCATCACGCCCTTGGGCTTGAGCGCCTCCATGAGCGTGCTGGCGATCTGCTCGGTGAGGTTCTCCTGCACCTGCAGCCGGCGCATGTACGCTTGCACCGTGCGCACCAGCTTGCTCAATCCGGTCACGCGCCCGTTGTCCGGGATGTACGCCACATGCGCCTTGCCGATGAACGGCAGCATGTGGTGCTCGCACATGGAATACACCGGAATATCTTTGATCAGAACCATTTGATCGTATTTTTCACTCTGGAATGCGGACAGCTCTTCGGAGGGGTCTTCCCACATGCCGCTCAAGATTTCCTCGAACATGTCGGCCACGCGGGAGGGGGTTTTCACCAGATCGCGGCGCTCGGGGTCTTCGCCGACCCCTTCGAGCAAAAGCCGAATCGCGCGTTCGACTTTCTCGCGGTCCATTTTGGTTTTTCCGTTCGCCATACGGTTCCTGTAAGTGCGTTCCCCCGGCGGTGCGCAAGCGCGCGGATGCTCCCCGCGCCCGATCATGCGCCACGCTAATATATAAAAACCGTCTTTCGATTGTCAAGTGAATTATAGAACAAACTATTTATATATATTAAATTGGTACACATTTGCCGCCTTTTCACCATGTCTGCCTTCTCTTTTGTGAAGAACTTAACAAAAAGCCGAAAAATGCCGCAAAATCACTGTTATTATAAGAAATTCGCACCGCATATAAAGGCTTGAAGCAAGAATAGCAACAATTCCTTTTTCTTCACACCAAGGGCTTTCTTTAGCTCTTGTTGCGCATAATCCCGCGCTTGATGTTACAATACTCTGCAACACCATTTTCTCTGGCGCGGAGAACCCCATGGACGCTCGACAGACATCCCTGTTTCCTCTGGATGACGCTCCTTCGGAAATTCGTAAAAATCCTTTTGATAACAGCCTTTTTACTCAAGACGCGCTGTTCCCGGACAGGCCGCGGAGCACGATCTGGAAACAGGTGGCCCCAACCCCTGAAACACGGTCCGCGTTGCGCGGCCTGATCGCCAATCCAGACCCCGCCGTACTGGGTTTCCGCATCCTCCAACCCGCGCGGAACCAGACTCCGGCGCTGATCCAGGCTTCGAATTCATCCCCTCCGGTTGCTTTTCTTGCTACCGGCAGCATGTATATTAATCGCTACACCCTTTTGGAATTTATGGACGCCTCATACACGGACTGGGGAATCCTCACGGACGGAACCGCCTGGAGCCTGTTTTCGCGCACGGTGGCCGCGCCCGCGGAGAGATGCTGCACCGCGGACCTGCCCGGCGTTCTGGATGCCGGGGAC
>JAGUYV010000010.1 GCA_020061125.1 bacterium
CCGGCTCATAACCGGTCGGTCCCTGGTTCGAATCCAGGTGGGCCCACCATCCCCGCCCACCTCCTGTGCGGTGTTTGCTGCGTACCCATGCTCGAGACCGGAGAACCACAACGCGGAGAGGTCGCCTCCTAGATGGTTGTCACCATCGAGGACGTGGCCCGAGCCCTGGAGGAACTCGCCCCGCCAGGGCTCGCGGAACCCTGGGACCGCTGCGGGCTCCAGGTGGGCGATCCCCGGGCGCCGGTCCATGCGGTCCTGGTGGCTCTGGACCCCTCCCCCCAGGCACTCTCCGAAGCCCTTCGCCGCCGAGCCCAGCTCCTCGTCACCCACCACCCCCTGCTGCTCGAACCCCCTGCCAGTCTCGATCTCTCCACTCCGCTGCCCCGCCTCCTGGCCGACTTCATCCGCTCCGACGTGGGGGTGTACGCCGCCCACACGAGCCTGGACCGTGCCCCGGGTGGCGTCAACGATGCCCTGGCACGGTGCCTGGGGCTCGGCGAGGTGCGCTGCCTCGGTTCGGGGGAGACCCTGTACAAGCTCGTGGTCACCATTCCCCTGGGGTACGAGGACCCGGTGCGCCGCGCCCTGGCCGCAGCCGGCGCGGGAAAGATCGGCAAGTATGAGGGCTGCGGCTTCGGATGCCGCGGAATGGGGGTATTCGTGCCACGGGAGGGGGCCCGGCCCTTCCTGGGCGAGCCCGGGAAGGAAGAGCGGGCGGACGAGACCCGCTGGGAAGTCGTGGTGCGCCGCAGCGCGCTGCCGGGCCATGCTTTCATAAGGGTTGAATGCCGGATCGTATTCGGGTCCGCTGTCTTCGGGCGCAGGGGCGGCGGGCATGGCTGCGCCGCAACGGGTGCAAAATCGCTGCGCCACATTCGGGTTGCCGCATTGGGGACACTGCATGAACCGAACCTCCGCGAGCCGGAACTGTCAGGCCATGGCTCTATTGTAAATCAAAACCGCTCCTCCGCGCACTGTCTTCACGCGTGGAGAAGCGGCTGAAAAAACCACGGCCGCTCGGGCACGAGACCATGCCCGGGCGGCCGGACCATGTCTGTCAATAATACGAATAGAAGTAGCTTGCGCGGATGAGCTGATTGTCGCCCAGGGTGCGGGCCGCATGGAACAACTGGTCCAGGTACAGGTAGCCCAGTGTTACGCGCTGCTTTTTGTCAATCTTGAAGGTGAAATCGGCCTGGTACTGGTTGGTGTAGTGTTCCTTGAACAGGTTCACGCCGTCGTCGTTCAGGCCCCACACGAAGGTGTAGCCTATGTCGTAGGACCACTTGCCTGTGATGTCGTCAGCCATGTCAATTTTCTGGGACAGGGTGCGGCCCTGGCTGAAGTCCGTGCCCGTGCTGTATGTGGTCTTGAGGGTGTAGCGCGGGCGAACCTTCTCCATGGGGTTGACCTTGAAGGTGAGGCCGAAGGAAAAGCGGTCGCTGTCGCTGCTGGGCAGAGTGTTGCGCCGCGGGTTGCTGCTGTGCGAGTAGCTCAAGTCGCCTTTCCACTTGCCGGTAATCGAGCGCGCGACATTGAGACCCCAGATGTGCGAGGCGTTGGCGCCGTCGTCAATGCTGTACTTGTTCAGGTAGTACAGGTTTCCGGTCACATCCTTGTCCAGCTTGCGGAACGCGGACACCATGGAATACAGGAAGGTCTCGCCGCTCACATTGCCCGTGCTGGACGACGCGTCGGTCTGCGCTTCGACCCGTTCCATGAAGGTGAGCACCACCGGCCCCGGCTGCGCCAGCGCGGGCAGGGCCGCCAGCACAAGCCCGGCGCACATGGCCGCGGCCGCAAACATTGATTTGATTGTTTTCATATTTCATATCCTCCCTGGCGTTGATGCCATTTATTATAGAATCCCCGGATCGGAAAAAAAAAGTTCCACGGCATCCCGCCGGGGCATTCCCCATGCGCATTATTTAATTACCTGCGCTCCATGTTTCAACCGTATGCAACAAAAACCTTCCCTGTTTTTTTTATAAAAAAACAACTGCGCACGCCTAATCCAGCAAAGAGACTTCGGTGTATATGTTGATTTCCTGAACAATTTCGATGTTCATGCCGGATTCAGGTTCGGTCATTTGAAGGCGCATTTCCATGTAGATATCCGAGGACTGATACTTGAGTTCACTCGATTCGGGGTGCAGCAGAGCGAATGTCTCCATGCCGATGTATTCAATCTGGGCGTTCAAATCCATGCCAGGCGCCATCTTCTTAAACATGTCGCTCAACAAAGGCAAACCTTCCGGGTATTCCTGTTCCGCAAAACTTGTCAGCAGCACGGCCTCCCGGCCATCGTCACTGACCAGGCCGTCGAATGTTCCGATAACACTCAATGGCGCCGTGTCTGCGCCGGACATGATACCTATTGGGAATTCATCGCTCCATGTGTGCCCTGGCTCTATCGTGCCATACGGCCTGGACCCGAACAGACTTTTCATCTGCTGTTTCAATGATTTGTCATTGAGCATCTGCTTGAGGGTGTTTATGATGATTTCTTCTTTTCCGGAATCGCAGGCGCCTTCTGCAATACGGCTCCACAGCTCATCAATTCCTTGAATGCTCTTCACGGCTCCATCCGGGGATATGACAAAAGTAATTCTGCTCCCTGCAATCGCTTGCTTTATGGCCGTGCTTGTTTCATTCAAGCCAAGATCGGATTCTGTTTCAATATCGCTGATAACTTGTGTCACTGTAAAATCCTCTGATTCATCGTCATCCACGATAAGGCTGTATTTCGAAGTGGTTACGGCTACCGTGAGATCTTCCGGCAATGGCATCTCTGGAGTTGCTGACAGAAAAGTCATATTGATTACATTGTAAGTTTCGTAATTGTATGTTTTCCCCTTTTCCAGGCCAAGCCCGAGCGTTACTGGCCTGTCTGGCAGGAATATCAGCTCCTCTTCTTCATCATCCTCCTCCTCTGTTCGCCCTTCTTCGGGTTCTTGAGCAGCCTGGGGCTCCCGTGCCGGGAATCCTTTGTTGTCGTATCCCGCGCCCAGACATCCCGACATGATCAGCAACGAAAAGATCGCCGCGAACAATGCTTGTGCAAAAATGGCGGCGCGGCCCGGAATGCACATGGCCGCTCCTTGCATAACCGTTCTGTGTTTGTTTAGAGAAATGGCCGGACACCTCCGAAACGCTATTCAAAACATAATGCAATGCATGGATTGTACAGTTTCATTCAAAGGCTGTAAAGTGACGGTTTCTCAAGATGAAACAACGCATTCCGGCCATGGCCGCGGATTTTGCCTTTTTCCATGACGGCGCTCTGATTATAATCACAGCATGCCGGGGAAGCCTTACGACAAGCTGTACATCTACGAACTGCTGGGTCAAGCCTACGCGGATCGCGAGCTGCTGGGCGCGGCGCTGGTCGCGGACTGGATCGAGAGCGGATACACCTTCCTGTTCATGAGCGCGGCGAGCGGACCGGCGGTGGAGCGTTTTGCGAAACAGGCCGGGCTTGAGCTGCGGTCCGAGACCGTGATCAATTACGAGGACTGGGAAGCCGGGCAGGAACTGCGCACGGTGCGCGCGGGCCGCGTGCTGCTGTGCCCGTCATGGGACATGCAGGACCCCGGTCCGGGCGAGGTGCGCGTGGTCATGGAGCCGGGCGTGGCGTTTGGCAGCGGCAACCACCCCACCACGAGGCGCTGCGTGCGCGTGTTGAGCGAACTGTTCGAGCGGGACAAACCCGAAGCCGTGCTGGATCTGGGCTGCGGTACGGGCGTTCTGTGCGCGTCGGCGCTGGC
>JAGUYV010000172.1 GCA_020061125.1 bacterium
CCACAATTCCCGACTGCGCAAGTGCGTCCTGCACCGCACTCGTTCTTTCTGGCTGCAGATAAGCGACAATCATTTTCACGGCGCCTAACCCCCATTTCTTGTGCGCGGGACACGATAGCGCCGCGCACTGCCAGTTCATAATGCAAAACCCGTGCCAGCGCGGAACCGTCGGGAATTTCATGGGGTTAAAACGATGTTTTAGGATTGAACGCGAATTTCAAACAGCAAAGCCACCGCCTTTTGCGGCGCGTTTTTGTCATCTTTCCCTAAGCGCGGCACATAAATGTAGCCTTTCGGCAAGACATGATGTGCCGCCTTTTCAGTACGGACCCATGACGATATTTTCGTTCTGTTCGGAGAAGCTGCAGTATTTGCTCTCCTGGCGAACGGAGTATGTGGAATTCGGGGTGATGATTTTCACATTCGGGTGGCACACGCCGCGCACGCGGCATACGCCGCCCTTGAGCGCGTCGAGCTTGCGGCGGAAAAATTTGAGCCGCGAAGACGCGTCGTCAATCATGGCGTCGAGCTGCTGCAGCGCGGGCACGGATTTTTTGAGAAGCTCTTCCTTGTCCGGGGGCAGATCTCCCTTGTCCCTGCGGTCCTCGAGGGTTCTGACATTGAGCGCGAGCTTCTGGCGTTTTTCCAGAAACGCGGCCAGATCTCTTTCCAGGTCTTTGTAGATTTTTCCGGAGCGCGGGCCAAGGCCGATTTCCACCACGGTTTCGGTGAACGACGGCGAACCAAGTTCCGTGACATCGCAGACCTTGCCGCACACGATGCGGCCGCCCATGATGCTGCCCTTGGGGTTGGACAGGGTGATGTTCTCCCCGGCGAAGAGCTGGCTGTGGCGCGCGGCCTGGGTGATGGTGATGTCGCGGTCGGCCTCCACGATGCCGCTTTCCACGGACCGGATGACCACGCTGTCGCCCGCGGTGATGCGGCCTTCGTTCATGCCGTACAGCCCGCCGCCCACGAAAGCGCTGCCCCCGGCCTGCACCGTGGCTTTTTCCACATTGCCTTTTATCTGGATGTCCTGCGCGGCCTTGACCGTGAACTCCGCCAGCACATTGCCGTGAATCAGCACGGAGCCGTCGAAATCAATGTTGCCCACGCCGAAGTCCACATCGCCGGGCACCTCGAACACTGGGCTGACGAAGAGCACGCCGTCGCGCAGGATGGGCTGGCCGCTGATGGCTGCGGTGACGGTCAGTCCGTCCTCGCTCAATTCCGCATTGTCTCCGGGAACCAGATCCGCGTCGCGGCCCATGACCGCAGGAATTTCGCCGCCGCACACATCACGGCCCGGCTCGCCCATGGTGGGCGGAGTTTTCACTGCCATGACCGCGCCCTTGTCCACGCTGTCCACCAGATTCAATTCATAGGGGTTCACATTTCCCTGTTCATCCGGCTCCAGGCGCACCACGCCGCGATCAATGTTGAATGTGTATTCGATGCGCGCATGGCGGCCGTTCGTGGGCGCCTGCCCATGGGCCGCGGACACGAAAAATCCAAACGACCCGTACATAAAAATCTCGGACACGGCTTTTTCGTCAATGCCGAAACACACGCCCGCATCGCGCAGTGCGTCCAGCACATCCTGCGGCCCGAGGTCGCGGCCTGCGTCCAGCGGGGCCTTTACACGCACCCACGCCTTGAGCCGGTCCTCGGCGATTTTCACCGCGACGGGCGCGTCGTCCTGCTCCAGTTCGGCTTGCTGGCGGTCGTATTCCTCGAGGCTTTTGAGAAGCTCGTCCTCGCGGCTCGGGGCGGCCGGTTCCGGGTCTGGCTGTTTATCCCTGGGCATGAGCGGTCTCCTGTGGCGCTGGAATGGGCGCGGCGGCCGGTTTCGCGGCCGCTGCTCCTGACTATATATCGTCATAACCGTGGCGCGGGTTTATGAAACGAGATAATAATCACACGCCGCAGGGCAGGTCATGGGGCCGTGGCGCGTGGGCGGTCTTTGCGCAACAGTTCCAGCACGCCCTGGCGCACGCGCTCGGCCTCGCGGTCCAGAGCCTCGCGGTTTTGAATATCCGCCTCCGACAGGTTCAAGCGCATGGGCGCGCCGAACCGAACCGTGACTTTCACGGGCAGCAGCACGGGCGCGGGCAGCAGCCATGTTGGCGGCTGGCCTTCCTCTTCCTTGATCCACAGTATCGGGCCGGCCTCCTCGATGCCCGCCACGGACACCGGCACAACGGGCGCGCCGGACAACGCCGCAAGCCTCGCCACCCCCGGGAAAAAACGCCGGATGCGGTACGGCGTGGCGATCGAATTGTTGTTCCCTTCAGGGAAAATGCCCGCCGCGCCTCCGCTCTTGATGTAATCCGTGATCTCATCGTACGGGAACGGCTTGTTCTTGCTCACCAGAATGGCGTCGAACGCCGCGCACAGCTTGTCCCACAGCGGAAACTCGTCCCCGTAGCTCCAGGCGATCCAGCGGATGGGCCGGTCCGCGAGCGCGGTGTTCAGCACGAAGCCGTCCCACCCGAACCAGTGCGTATGGTTGGGCGCGAGCAGGAACCCCTGGCCCGGCGGCGGGATGTTGTCCCGGCCGATGACCTCGAGGCGGTGAAACGCTTTCACCAGCGGCGCGGCCGCGCGAATGATGTCCCTGTGAAAAGCCATTGCCTATCGTCTCCATAAAAAATTGAACGCCGGAAATATTATACACCCGCTGCGGCGGGGTCTTTAATAATTTGAATTACCGCAGGTGCATGCTGCACGCCATGCCGCACTAACTCGAGCGCCGGGATTTTCATGTTTGCGGCAACCGCCTTTAACCGCGTACCATGGATTCCAAGCATCGAGGCTGTTTCAATAAGGCATTTGAATGATGAAATTCCGTGAAAATCCTGTCGTGTAACAAAACGGAAGCCATAAGAGGCGTGGAAACGGCAAGGCACCGTCATAACGGTTCAAAACGCGAAATCATAGAGAGTTGGAAGAGCTGCATGCACATAGATGGGGGGTATTGCCATGGCCCGCCTTTGACGCTGTACAGGTTTTTCACGCGAACACGCACGAATGACAAGTCCAGGCATTTGTCCACCAGCTTGAGAACGAGAGCTGATGTGCCTGTGATTTCCGGGCAATTCCTGCTCCCTTGCTTGAGCAACGCCGAATGACAGCATCGCTCTTGCTCGTTGGCATCATTTATGCAAAAGTTCTTTTCATCACCTTCCAAGATTAATGCGATGAGTTTGAAAGCAATTCTGCAATGAGAGCGACTACAGAATAACAGGCTTCGTTCCTACAGCTTTGAAACGATATCAATGGTCTGCCATTTGGAATCTTTATATCGTGCTCAACGCCCGCACGGGGTTGTGTGGTATAATTGTTTTTGCGCATCAGCGGCGGATTGGAATTCGGACAATGACGGAGGAGGCCGGACCTTGGACATACTGTTGACCCCCTGGGTGCTGTGGGCGCTGCTGGCCCTGGCGCTGCTTGTCATGGAAGCGTTCTTGAGCGGGTTTTTCATTTTCTGGTTCGGCATCGGGGCGATCCCCGCGGCGATAACCGCGTTCGCGGTTCCCAACAACATCGTGCTGCAGCTCGCGGTGTTCGCGGCGGCGTCCATTGTCGCCATGGTCGCGGGCCGGCCTTTCACAAAGCGGCTTTACAAGGGCGGGTCGGACGAGAAATTCGGCGCTGACCGGCTTGTTGGATCGTGCTGCGTGGTGCAGGAAACCATAGACCCGGACACGGGCAAGGGCCTGGTGCGTGCGGAGCACGACGAATGGCGCGCGGAAACCGCGGACGGATCCGTGGTGGAAAAAGGCGCAAAAGTGCGTGTGGTGCGCATTGCGGGCACGCGCCTGATCGTGGAAGCAATGGACTGACGGCGCGACTGCGCCTCTACAACAGATAACGGGAGGTTATTGCAATGGGAGGAACGGCAGCAGCGGCTCTTGGAATTTTCCTGATGGGGTTCCTGGTTTTTCTCGTAATCGCCGCGGCGCTCATGATCCGCATCATCAAACCCTATGAGCGCGGCATCATCGAGCGGCTCGGAAAGTACCAGAAGACCGTGGACAGCGGCATGACGGTGATTCTGCCGTTCGGCATTGACTCGCTTGCCAAGGTGGACATGCGCGAGATGGTGCTGGATGTGCCGCCCCAGGAAGTCATCACATCGGACAATGTGGTCGTGACCGTGGACGCGGTGATTTACACCGAAGTCACGGACCCGGTGCGCGTAAAGTACAATGTGGAGAATTTCTATTTGGCGACCATAAAGCTTGCGCAGACCAACCTGCGCAACCTGATCGGCGACATGACCCTGGACGAATCCCTCACCTCGCGCGAGGGCATCAATGTGAAGCTGCGCAACATTCTGGACGAAGCCACGGACAAATGGGGCGTGCGCGTGGCGCGCGTGGAACTGCAGCGCATCGAGCCGCCCGCGGATGTGACCACGGCCATGCACCGGCAGATGAAGGCCGAGCGCGAACGCCGCGCCATGATCCTCGAGGCCGACGGCATGCGCGAATCCGCCATTAAAAAGGCCGAGGGCGTGCGCCAGTCGCAAATCCTTGAGGCCGAAGGCCAGGCCCAGGCCATCCGCCTCAAGGCCGACGCCGACCAGTACCAGAAGCTCACCGTGGCCATCGGCGAAGCCCAGGCCATCGAAACCGTGTACGGCGCCATCCACAACGGCGATCCCACGGACGACCTTATCGCCATCAAGTACCTCGAAGCTCTGCAGGGCATCGCGGACGGCCAGGCCACGAAAATTTTCCTGCCTCTGGATTCTGCATCCCTCATGGGCAGCATCGGCACGCTTGCGGAATTGTTCAAGGATCGCATGGGCCAAGGCCCCACACGCGGTCACAAAGGCTACAAGCGCCCCGAGCCGCCCAAGCCCGCGGAACCGCCTGTACCGGAAGCGCCCAAGTTCAACCCGGCGTATCCCAATCCGGCCCTGCCTCCCGACCAGATGGCCTGAACCGCGGATAGTGATTTGCCGGCTCTACCGGCGCGCTTTGCCCATAAAAACATTCCGGCGGAATCGCCTGCCGCATCGCCTTCAGCGATTTATTGGCAACTATCATTGATGTAGGGCGCGGTCGCCGAACCGCGCCGGAACCAAGTGACGACTTGCTGTCCGATGCATCTGCACATCGCGCGGCGCAAATTGTCAGACATGGTTGCCGGTGGCTGTGCGCTTTGAAACTCATCATGGATTCCCGTTACAGAATAAGGCGCGGTTCGGCGACCGCGCCCTACATTACCCCTCATGTTGTTTGACGCTTATGCTGCAATTTATGAAATAGCAGAAAAACACGACGGGGGCGATGGCCCTCTCATAATCCTGTATCAACCGCAGCCACCCATAAATCTTCACCTGTCCGTTGGGAGACACCCTTGCGCGATGCGCGTCAGTCCGGCTGGAAGCACCCGGAAATCATGTCGCCGGTCTTGATGTTGTGGGTGCGGATTGCGCCCGCGGGCATTTCGAGGGCGGCGCGCGCGCCGCGGCGGGGCATGAAGCAGCGCCAGGGCCGGATACTTTCGCGCAGATCCACGATGCGGCCCGCGGAGTCCGTGAAAATCACATCTATGCAAAAACGCATGAAGAAGGTGTGAATGGAGGTGCATGGGGTGAGAATCAGGGCGTCGGCACGGCCGAACGCGCGGCGGAACATGAGGCCCAGAAAGCGGGACGCAAACGAATCCGCAACCGCGGCGCTGTGCGCGATGACTGCGGGGCGGCTGCTGTCAGGCTTGTGCAGTGTCAGGGTCTTCATGGCGATCACATTCCGGCCTTGAGGGCGTCCATGAGCTTGAGCATGGCCGGCCCCCACACGATGATGAGCATGGATGGGAAGATGAACAGCACGAGCGGGAACAGGAGCTTGAGCGGCGCTTTCATGGCGGCTTCCTCGGCGCGCTGGCGGCGCTTCTGGCGCATGCTCTCGGATTGCACGCGAAGCACCTCGGCGATGCTCACTCCGAGCTGGTAGGACTGGATAAGCGCGGCGCAGAAGATTTTCATGTCCGGCAGATCCACGCGGTCGCTCATGGCGCGCAGGGCGTCGCTGTGCTTGAGTCCGATGCGCATGTCCTGGAGCATGCGGCGGATTTCCATGGACACCGCGCCCTTGAGCTTTTCCGCGGCGTGCATGAGCGCCTGCTCGAAGCCCAGGCCCGCTTCCACGCTCACGCTCAACAGATCGAGCAGATCGGGCAGGCTGTCGCTGATTTCGGTTTTGCGCTCGGTCTCCTTGAGGCGCAGCCACAGGTCCGGGGCCATGAACCCGAGCATGGGCGCGAGCAGAATGAAGGACGGCAGGCGGCGGACCACATCCGCGTTCGCACCCAGACCAACGCGGGCCGAGACATAGAACAGCACAAATGCGCCGCCCGTGATGAGCGCGGCCAGGCCCTTGATGCCTAGAAAGGTCATGGGTTCCGTGCGCGGGTATCCGGCCAGGGCCAGGCGGCGCTCCACGCGGTCCAGAAAACTCTGCGGCGTCACGCTGCCCAGGAGCGCGCCCAGGCGCGAGAACACGGGCTGCAGCACGCGCTCGGCGAACGGGCGCGCCATCTCCAGTTCGTGCAGGGAAATGCCTCCGTCGCTCACATCTATGCTCTGGAGGCGCGCCTTGATCTGACGGCGCCGCATCATCGAATCCGCGATGCTGTACGACAGCGCCGCGCACGATACGCAGATCATGATCGCAAAGATGATTTGCATGGCGTCACACCTTGATGTCCACGATTTTGCGGATGATCAGCATGCCCAGGACTTCGCTCACGGCCGCGGCGGACAGCATCATGCGGCCCACGGATTCCTTGAAAAGAATGCCGATGTAGTCCGGGGAAATCAGATACATGACAACGGCCAGGATCACGGGCAGGAGCACGAGAATCACGCCCGAGAGTCGGCCCTGCGCGGTGAGGGTTCGCACCTGGCCCTTGATGCGCACGCGCTCGCGGATGGTGACCGCTATCTTGTCCAGAATTTCCGACAGGTTTCCGCCCACCTCGCGCTGGATGATCACGCTGGTCATCACCAGATCAATGTCCGCGTTGTCCACGCGTTCCACGAGATTCTTCACGGACTGCTCGAAGGCCATGCCGAGCTTGATCTCCTGAAGCATTTTGGCGAACTCCTCGCACACGGGCGGGGGAAGCTCGCGGGTGATGAGGTCAATGGATTGCAGGAAGCTGTACCCGGACTTGAGGGAATTCGAGATCAGGGTCACGGCGTCGAGCATCTGGGCCTCGAACATTTTTTTACGCGCGGCCTGGCGGTGGCGCAGATAGAAAAAAGGAAGAGCCGCGCCCGCGGCCGAGCAGATTATGGCCAGGGGCTTGCTGTTGAAAAACAACAGAACCAGAAGCGGAACGAACGACGCGCACAGGAACACGATGACGATGAACTCGGAGACCTTGATTGTGAGATTGGCGCGGCGCAGAGCGCGGCGCAGCATGGCGGTGGCGCTGAATTTCTTGATGGCCGCGTCCAGAGCCGTGAAAACGCCGCCCTCGGATTTGGGTCTGGCGGCCTCGGGTTCTTCAAAAAGCTCCGCGTCTCCGGCCTGCATGCGACGCTCCAATTTTCTGCGGCGGCGCGCGTCTGCAAACCCGGCGGCGAAGAACACGGCCAGGGAAATGGCGAGAAAGATCAGAATTGCCGTCAGCATGGCGGCGGTCCTCACACTTCACAGAAAACTGACAGCGGCATTTTGATGCCCGCGGCCTTGAACCGTTCCACGAACTGGGGCACGATGCCCGTGGGTTTGATTTTGCCGATGTAGCGGCCTCTGTCGTCCACGCCCTGGCTCTCGAACTTGAAGATGTCCTGGAGCGTGATGATGTTGTTTTCCAGTCCGAGCACCTCGGTGATGTGCGTGATGCGGCGCGTGCCGTCCTTGAGGCGTTCCTGGTGCACGATGAGATCCAGGGCCGAGCAGATCTGCTCGCGAATGGCGCGCAGGGGCAGGTCCATGCCGGCCATGAGCACCATGGTTTCGATGCGGGCCAGGGTGTCGCGGGGCGAGTTCGAGTGCGCGGTGGTGATGGACCCGTCGTGGCCCGTGTTCATGGCCTGCAGCATGTCAAGGGATTCGCCGCCGCGCACCTCGCCGATCACGATGCGGTCCGGGCGCATGCGCAGGCAGTTGCGCACAAGATCGCGAATGGAGACATGGCCCTTGCCCTCGATGTTGGGCGGGCGGCTTTCCAGGGTCACCACATGGTCCTGCCGCAGTTGCAGTTCGGCCGCGTCCTCCACGGTCACGATGCGCTCGTCGGTTGGAATGAATGACGAGAGCACATTCAGCGTAGTGGTTTTGCCCGAGCCGGTGCCGCCGGACACGATGATGTTAAGTCGCGCCCTGACGCAGGATTCAAGGAAAGTGGCGATCTCGCGGGAGATGGTGCCGAACCCGATCAGATCCTCGACCTGGAAGGGATCCTTTGAGAATTTGCGGATGGTGAGGCAGGGGCCGGTCAGCGCCAGGGGCGGGATGATCGCATTGACGCGGGACCCGTCCTTGAGGCGCGCGTCCACCATGGGCGACGCCTCGTCAATGCGCCGGCCCAGCGGGGACACGATTTTCTCGATGATGCGCAGCACATGGGTTTTGTCCTTGAACCGCACGGCCGTTTTTTCGAGGCGGCCCGCGCGTTCCACATACACGGAGTCCGGGCCGTTGACCATGACCTCGTTGATTTCCGGGTCGCGGATCAGCGGCTCGATGGGGCCGAGTCCCAGAATTTCGTGGCTCAACTCCTCGATGACGCGCTCGCGCTCGGCCCGGTGCATGACCATGCCGTTGTTCTCGACCACGGACTCGACCACCGTGGATATGGCTTTGAGGGTTTTGTCCTCGCGCACATCTCCGAACAGAATGTCCTCGCCCAGTTCCTCGACCAGGCGTTCGTGAACCTGCGCGCGCAGTGCGGCCATGGCGGCATCCCGCTTGCGCCGCGCCTGCTTTTCGTGTTCGGACTCCGCGGGTTCTCCGCCGTTGGCCTGCGCGGTTGTTTTGACTCGATCCAGAAGACCCATAGCCCCGTTCCTCCCTGTTACTTAGCGGTTCTTTTCCCGAAGAGGGACAGCAGCCCCCTGCGGCGCGGCGCGGGTTCGGGAGCTCCGCACAGCGCACGCGCCATGTCCGTGACCGCGAGCGAATATTTGTTTCTCGGACTGACGCATACGGCGGGAGCGCCCGCGTTCACAGTCTGAACCAGCAGATTTCCGTCGCTCGGAATCTGGTAATTGACTTTGCGTTTGCACAGCTTTTCAATTTCCGCCCTGGTGATGCCGAACTTGCTGTCGCTGCGGTTCATGATGATCTCGATGCGGTCGTTCTCGTAGCCCAGAGAATTGGTCATCACATCGAGCACGCGCTTGAGGTTTTTCACGGACAGAATGATAGGCGTGACAATGAGGAAAACTTTCTGGGAGCGGTCGAGAGCAGCCAGAGACACATCGTGGAACGAAGGCGCCGTGTCAATAAGGATGTAATCGAACTGCCCCTGCAGGCCGCGCAGAAGAGCCTCGATGTGGTGGCTTTTGATCAGTTCGGCTTCCTCGGGTTTGGCGGGCGAGGCGAGCAGGGAAATGTTCTCGCGGATCTGGGTGAGACAGGACGCGGCCTGGTCTGGCTGACCGCCGCCCGAGATGGCGTCCACGATGGTGGCGCGGGGGTGCGCGTCGAAGATCATGGCCAGATCTCCGAATTGCAGATCAAGGTCCAGGAGGCACACGCGCGTGTCCGGCCTTTCGCTGGCCAGAGCGAACGCCATGTTCGCCAGCAGAGTGCTTTTGCCCGCTCCGCCCTTGGTAGTGAAGAAAGTGAAGGTCTGCGTATCGCGCGCCTGCGAGGGTTCGGAAGCAGGTGCGGGCGCGGCGCGCAGGCTGCCCGATGCGCGGTTGAGGATTTCCTCGATGTGCCGGGGATCGATGGGACGCGCCAGAAAATCGCGCGCGCCATAGCGCATGGCCAGGCGCATGGCGTCCGGCTCGTTCCTTTCGGAAACGAACACGATGCAGGTTCCAGGATTGCGCGCAAGGGGCGAGCCGTTCAGGGTTTCGCGCACATCGTCAAAATCAATCAGCGCCAGGTCAGGGCATTCGTTCGCGGGCAGGGCCTTGAGCGCATCCAGTGCGGGCAGTGTCCGCACCTGCGCGCAGCCGTCGAGCGCCTGGCGCAGGTCGTCCCAGTTGCGTGAACTGACAATCGCGGCCGTGTGTTTTGTGTCCATGGCAATCCCCACCTTAGTTGACTCCGTTGCCGGCCGGTTCGGGCCGGGTGTCCACGCCGGGCGCGGACAGGATCCGCGACAGGTCTATAAATCGTTTTTCCACGCCTGCAGCCGGTTCCGCATCCTGCATGATGTGCGGGGTGAGCGAGATGACCAGCTCGGATTTGCTCGTTTGCGTGCGCTTGCTGCGGAACAGGCCGCCCACTGCGGGCAGGTCCCCGAGCACCGGCACTTTCTTGCGCTCCGTGGTGGTTTCCTCGTTTGTGAGTCCGCCCAGGAAAACCGTTTCGCCGTCCTGCAGGCGGATTTCAGAAAGCACCTCGCGGGTGTTGATGATGGGCGCGGCGGTCTCGCTCGACGAACTGGGATTTCCCACCCAGCCGACCACATTGCTCACCTCGGGCTTGACCCACAGGGTGATGCTCTGGTCTTCGCCCACGCGAGGCACTACGGTCAGGATGATGCCCGTGTTCATGTAGGTGTAGGACACCAGGCCGCGCTCGTTGTCGCGGGATGCGATGGGCAGGCTTTCGCCGGACAGGATCCACGCCGTGTTTCCATCCAGCACCGCAACCTTGGAGTTCACCAGGGTTTCGCCGATTTCGTGGGTTTGAAGCGTATTGAGCGTAATGGTGAACCTGTCCGTAAGATCGTTGAAGGTGTCGAACACGAACGACATGGCGTCGCCGGTTTCGGCATTGGTGTCGGCAGTTGCGGAATAGCGCCCATTCTGTCCCATGAGAATATTGCCAAGTCGCTTGATGTCGTCGTTGCCGATTTCAATCACGCGCGCTTCGATGACCACCTGGCGGCGGGGCGAATCCAGGTCGTGAAGCATGGCGCGCGCCGCTTCGAGCTCTTCGGGCGTTCCGAGCATTGACACGCGGTTGCCCATTCCGTCAATGGTTACATGCTCCGCGCCCAGGAGCGGCGTGAGCATGGCCGCCACATGCTTGAGTTTGGCCTCGTCCACCTTGGTGATGACCTCGGTGTAGGTGTCGTTCACTTTCTGCTCGGTGTAGGTGAAGTTGTAGTGGCGGAACTGGAAGGATTCGCGTTCGAGGAGCGCGGCCTGCGAGGACACGCGCACGGTGAAGGACTGCATTTCATCCGAAGGCCCGGCCCAAACCGCGAGTGTGGTTGCGCCCGGCGTTTTGGCGTTGAGCAGGATTTCGTCCGCGCGATCGGGGAATGTGGCCATATCGGCCACGGCCGGGTTACCCACGGCCATGCGTTTGAGCTGGGGGAAGGCCATGACCAGGGTTTCACCCTCAAACAGGGAGATCTCTTTTCGAGGGGCGTCCGCAGCCCGGGCCGGGGCGCAGGCCATGAATACAATCAGAAAGATGGAAGCATATTTAAGGGATTTCATTGCGCGGCTCCTTTCACGGCGAGCGGGAATTCATTCACTGGCACGAGTGCGGACGGGGGCGCGGAAGAGCTGCCCGCGGACGGGTGCGACGAAAGCTGCGATCCGCGCATTACATACACGCCCGGCCCCGCGGGCGGCGCGCCCGCGGGCGCTCCCAGATATTCCTGCGGCACCACGGGCAGAGGGTCCATGTCCGGCATGGGCTGCGACGCATAATGAGACGCCGCGCGGCGCGAGGCCTTGGCCGCGTCATTGTCTGCGTTTTCTTCTTTTTCACTCTTCACGGATGTGACTTTTGCGATACGCGACGCGTCGAATCCATTGACTTCAAGCAGATCCGTGGCGAACACAGGCTGAAACGCCTTGTCCGAATCCGGGTAGTCGCGCTCGTCCGCGCCGTGCAGTGTGAGCTTGATGTGGCCGATGGACTCGGCCAGCACAAGCATGCTTGCATGGCGCGGCTCCACAGCAAGGGTTACGCTCTGATACTCGGGGCCGTCGTTGTCCATCTTGGACGACATTTTCTGCATGGTGTCGCCAGGCCAGGACTCGAGCTTTTTGTCCACGGCCAGCACCAGGGTTTTCCGCAGTAGCGTCGTACCCACATCCGGGCCGTTGATTTTGCGTCCGTCCACGAACAGGAGAATGTCCACGAAGTCGCCCGGCCGGATCATGTTGGCAACGCCCGTGGGAACGCTCGTGGGAATGGTTACGGCGCGGTATCCCGCGGGGATGGCGAAGGTGAGATCCGAAGGCGCTTTCTTTCCCGCGATGTGAGGCTCCAGCAGCACTTCGTCCTTGATGAGATCGTCGTTCAGAATCTTGTCCACAGCCTTCTTGACATCGGACACGGCCATGGGGTGGGCCAGGCTTTTAGGCACCTCCACGGCCTTGAGCATTTCTGGCTTGATTTTGGTGCGTCGCGGGATGTCTTTGACTGCAACCACAACCATGCGTGTTTCCTGCTCCTGGGCCGCGGCGGCGTTTTTAGAAGCGGCGTTTTTCTTGGAAAACGGCGCTGCGCCGTGCGACCACGCATAGAACGCGCCAGCGGCCAGAAGGCCCAGCAGCAGCGACGCCGCAATGACCACTCCTTTTTCTCTCATGGGTTTTCAGTCCTCTCTCACAAAGTTATTTCAAGAGCGCATGAAGCCGGAAGTCTCCGCATGGCGCGCACTGGCGGCGCATGTCAGATTCCTCCTTCAAAGCGGAACTCGGCCTCGCCGGCCAGGTTCTGCGGCACAATGAGCCAATCAATGCCGGTGATGGGCACATACGCCTGGTTCGCGATAGAGACTTTTATGGATTGGATCTGTGAGGCGTCCGGCAGGATTGTAATGGTTATGTTGCCTGCGATGTTGTTTGTGATCTGGCCGGGCAGGGCCTGAAGGCGCTGCTGCACGATGGCTTTGATCTCCGCTTCGCGGGTGGAATAATTCGTGCCCCAGTCGCTGATGACCACGGCCTCGCGCGCGCCCTCGCGCACCGCATTTTCTACCGTGGTTTTGCTCCACAAAAAGAAGCCCCATTCCATGAGGTGCAGGAGCAGGAACAGGAACAGGGAAGCGATGAGGGCGAATTCGACCACGGCCTGGCCGCGCTGTGCGCGGAATTTCGGGTTGTCAGTAATTGCTTTGCACATGAGAATCACCCCGAGACATGGAAGAGCCAGGGCGTGAGAATGTGAGCGAGGATCACGCCCACGGCGATGGCGCCCGCGTAGGGGAACGCGCCCGCGGCCTGCGCCGCGTCCGCATTGCCGGCTTTGCGCGGGTCTGTGCGATAATACAGGAGCACGCAGATGGTTTTCATGTTGCGCAGGGTGCGGCGCAGGC
>JAGUYV010000003.1 GCA_020061125.1 bacterium
CAGGGCATCGCGGGCGTGTGCTTCGACTGCATGGCGCTCCCCGTCAAGGTCTGCACGGACGGCGGCGACTGCCCGCTGTCCGCGGTCATCAACGGCATCATCATGGCTGCGGACTCCGGTGCGGATGTCGTGAATATCAGTCTGTCCGCGGACATGGGAGACCAGGCCGCGGCGGCGCGCACCATAGCGGGCGTTGCGGTCAACTATGCAAAATCAAAAGGCGCCGTGGTTGTGGCTGCGGCGGGCAACGGCGATTCCCCTGCGGATAATGTGATTCCCGCGTCCGTGCCCGGCGTGCTGGCCGTGGGCGCCGTGGATGAATCAGACAACGCCACGACATTCACGAATTACGGGCCGGCGGTGCGCATATCCGCGCCGGGCCAGTCCATATATTCGACAACCGCGGGAAGCACTTACACGCGCACGGGCGGCACATCTCCGGCTGCGGCGTTCGTGTCCGGCGCCGCCGGGCTGCTCAAATCCGCCAATACCGCTCTTTCCCCCGGACAGATAGAAAATATCCTCATCAGCACAGCGGTTTCCATTGGCACAAGCAAAGCCATAGGCCCGCGGCTGAACCTGCGCGCGGCTCTGGATGCCGCTGCGCCAGTGTCCATTCCTTTCAGCATCGTGCGAGTGGATCCCAATCCGGTCACGGCCGCGCCCGGCGCGCTTCGCGCCATTGTTGCGCAGACCACCGTTACCGGAAACAAGGGCGTATCATTTGTCTGGACCGCAACCGGCGGCTCCATCGTGGATGTGGGCTGGGGCGGCGCCGAGTGGACCGCTCCGGCCGCGCCCGGCGATTATGTGATCGGGGTCAAAGCAACGGACGCACACAGCGCGCAGGTCTCGGTACAGATCCCCGCCGTGGTTACAAGCTCCGGCCCCGCGGAACCCGCAAGCATCACGCTCGACCCTCACATGATTACCTTGGCCGTGTTCCAACAGCAGCAATTTTCAGCCACGGTATTCGACCAGTCCGGTGCTCCCATGTCCGGCGTGGCGCTTACATGGAGTTTCGACACCGCAGCCGCGAAATTCATCGCGCAGGACACGCTGGAGGCCGTGAGCCAGGGGACAGGAACCCTGACGGTTACCGCCCCCAACGGGGTCAAAGCCACGGCTGAAGTCCTCGTTGTGGAGGAATCCGATCTCCTTCTGGCAGACGCCTGCGACCCCGGATCGTATCCGGTGTGCGCGGATCCCGCCACCTGCGGCAGCGGCTGCCTTGCGGGCTGCGACTACTGCATCACCTCGAACTCGAACGGCGTGTGCTCGCTGACATGGGGCATCAGAAAAGCCAACACAACCAGCAGCCATTTGAAGATGTGTTTCGACAAAACCTATACCATCTCCGGCCTGGGCGCTCCCTACATTGAGGCTTACACTTCGCAGCACCCCAAAGACGGCAGCATCAACCTCGACATGACCACCGATCCGTGGAACAGGCAACTGCTGTTCATCAACAACCGCCTGACCCTGTGCTCATCCGGAAACACAATCAAAGGCTTTTCCATGTACGACACAGCGGTTCAGACCTCGCCCAAAATCACCATCTCGCCAAACCCGCCTAACGGAGACTGTACAGGCACGGCCGCCAACAACAACATTATCTCGGACATGACCTTCGGCACCTCGTTCAACGATGCGCTCGGCACGGTGCGGCTCAACGCCGCAATTCTGGTGAGCGGCGCCGCGGCCAACAACACGATTCAGAACAATTACATGATCCGGAGCACCAACGCCGCCATTACTATAACCGGCGCGGGCGCCACAGGAACGGTCATCAAAGGCAATGTGATCGGCAGCAACCGCGCGGGAACGGCCAGTGTGCCCGCCGCAAACACCAATCTCTCACACGGTATTCTGATCACAGGAAACGCCGGGGGCGCAATCATCGGCTCTTCCGTGGCGGGCGAGGGCAACACCATCGCCTACAACGGCGGCGACGGCGTGAACATCGCCAGCGGATCCAACAATAACCGGATCATCGGCAACAGCATTTTTCAAAATACAGGTATTGCCATTAACCTAAATGGCGCGGGAAATATCAACCTGGCGTCGCCCACGATACAGAATATGCCTCCCGACCCCGCATACGAAGCCACGGCGCCCGGAACCTACACAGTGCGCGGAGCGGGTGCGAACGGCACCACCGTTTACATCTACCAGGTCACCAATACCGCAGCGCCGGCCGTGACGCCGGACGGCACGGGCCGCGGCGAAATGTACAAGCTGCTGTGTTCGGCCGCTGTTGTGGCGGGCAAATTTGAGGCGACAGGCTGCAACACATCCGCGGGGCACTTCCTGACGGCAGTGGCTGTAGACGGCACGGGCAATACATCGCAGCCGGGAACTAACTATGAGATTGTGAACCTGCCGCCCGTGGCAAATGCGGGATCATACAAGTTCCTGCTCATGCCCGGCGTGCTTGAGACCCTGGACGGCAGCGCCAGCAGCGATCCCAACCTGGATCCCATAACCTATGCGTGGGCGCAAACCAGCGGCCCGGTGGTTGTTTTGGCCGATTCCAACACGGCCAATCCCTCCTTCACGCCGGCCTCACCCGGAACATATGTGTTCCAACTCACCGTGTCGGACGCCACTTTGAGCAGCACCGACACGGTCACCATCGTGGTCAACAGCGTGCCCGTGGCCAACGCCGGGCTGGACCAGAGCATCCCCAACCCCGGAATTCTGGTCACGCTGAACGGCAGCGGCAGCTCCGATGCGGATACGCATCCCATGACCTTCGGATGGTCACAGACCGCAGGGCCGGAAGTTGTGACCCTTTCAAACATCAACGCCACCAGCCCCACATTCACGCCCGGGACCTGCGGCAATTTCACATTCAGCCTCACGGTCACCGACGGTTACGCCACCAGCGCCACGGATTCCGTGAATGTTGCCGTGAACTGTGTGCCCGTGGCCAATGCCGGCCTGGACCAGACCATCTCGCAGGAGGGCATTCTTATAACTCTGGACGGCAGCGGCAGCACCGACGCCAACGGGGACCCGCTTGCTTATGAGTGGACCAAAACCGTTGGGCCTGCCGTCATTCTATCCAATATCAATGCCACCGGGCCAACATTCACACCGGCATCATGCGGATTTTACACCTTCAGCCTCAAAGTCAACGACGGGAAAGCCACCAGCACCGCCGACACGGTGAATATTGATGTGAACTGCAAGCCCGTCGCGGACGCGGGCACAGACCAGGCTGTCGCCAACCCCACGGTACTGGTAACCCTGGACGGAAGCGGCAGTTACGACCCGGACACCGACCCCATGACCTTCCAGTGGATCCGCACCGCCGGGCCGGTTCCCGTGACCCTGTCCAACAACGGCGCCACAAGCCCGACCTTCACTCCCGGAACCTGCGGCAATTACACCTTCAGCCTCACGGTCACCGATGGGCAGGCAACCAGCACCACGGATTTCGTAAATATCAATGTAAACTGCAGTCCCGTGGCCAACGCCGGGCCGGATCAGAGCATAGACAATCCTTCAATCCTTGTGACACTCGACGGCAGCGGCAGCACGGACGCCAACTTCGACCCGCTGGCTTACCAGTGGATCCGCACCGCCGGTCCCGCGCCCGTGACATTGTCCAACAACAGTGCGACCAGCCCCACCTTCACCCCCGGCACATGCGGACTCTACACCTTCAGTTTGACCGTGTCGGACGGCCAGGCTACAAGCGCCGCGGATTTTGTAAACATTGATGTCAACTGCGTGCCCGTCGCCGATGCTGCCACAGACCAGAACATCGCGAATCCTTCAATACTTGTCACACTGGACGGCAGCGGCAGCTACGATCCAGACACAGATCCCATGACTTTCCAGTGGATCAGAACAGCCGGTCCGGTTCCTGTGACACTGTCCAATAACGGCGCAACAAGTCCGACCTTCACGCCCGGAACCTGCGGGCTTTACACATTCAGCCTAACCGTCACCGACGGTCAGGCCACCAGCACGGCTGATTCCGTGAATATTGATGTCAACTGCGTGCCGGTTGCGGACGCGGGCACGGACCAGGCTATCGCCAATCCCTCGATATTAGTGACACTTGACGGCAGC
>JAGUYV010000371.1 GCA_020061125.1 bacterium
CGGCTCGACCGGCGCGGCCACGCCCTGATTCTCGCCGCCGAAGGCGCGGGCCAGGACATCATGCGCGCGGAACTGGGCGACGCCGGCGCAGACGCTTCAGGCAATGCGAAACTGCTCGATGTCGGCACATTTTTGAAAAAGCGCATTGCGGGTTATTTCAAAGCCAGAAACAAAGAAGTCACGCTCAAATACATAGACCCGAGCTACATCATCCGCAGCCGCCCGGCCAACGCCAGCGACAGCATGTACTGCGCACAGCTCGCGCGCATGGCCGTGCATGCGGGCATGGCCGGAAAAACCGGCATGGTTGTGGGCCGCTGGAACGGTCTCTTCACCCACGCGCCGATTCCGCTCGTTGTCAAAGAACGCAACGCCATTGATCCCAACGGCCCTCTGTGGCTCGATGTGCTTGAAGCCACGGGCCAGCCTGACTGGCGCATTCAAGGCGATCCGGGGCTGTGACCCCGGGGCGCCGGAAACCGTGCATGCCATGAAAACCGGTAACGATTCCGGCCAGGACAACACCCCGCGCCGTAAGCTGTGCTCGAACTGCGCATACCGCGGCACATGCAACAAGAGGTTCAGCGCCCAGGTCTCGGACGGGCAGGTGCGCTGCCTCGAACACGCATTCGATGTGACCCTGTTCTCCAGACCGGCGGGGGATGACGGCGGGGAGTAGCCCGCGTGTCATCCTGAACCCTCCCCGCACCGCAACATTTTTCGGGATATTGCGATCCTATTTCTGTAATCTTCAGGCTACGGCCTGAAACACAGCGCCCATGCGCGCAATCAAGGAGCCGCCATGCCGGAATTTGCAAAACCACCAAAGCGCAATCCCATGATCTGGGTTCCAACCCTGTACTACACACAGGGTTATCCTTACACGGCCGTCATGGAGATGGCCGCGGTATTTTTCAAAGCCATTGGCGTGTCTTTGCCCGTGCTTGGCATATTCGCGGGAATCTTCAATTTGCCCTGGGCTTTCAAATTCGTGTGGAGCCCGCTGGTTGAGCTTGTCGGCACGAAACGCGGGTGGATCCGGCTCTCCCAGGGACTTATTTGCGCGCTTCTGGTCGCTCTTGTGTATGTGATCGGGCTGCCGGTGTCCAAAACCCTGTTGAGCATCAACGCCGCAGTTCCCAATGTGGCGGATTACTGGATGAACGCCGGATTCTCACTGGGGCTGCTTGTTTTTATGTTTTCCCTGGGGTTCTCCATGGACGCTCGAAGGAGCGTCGCCGTGCGCATTCTGTGCTTGGCTCTTGCGGCGGGATACGCGGTGTTTGTCTTCGTATGTCATGGACGCATATTCACCGTGGAAGCATTGTCCCTGGCGCCGTCCATCTGGGCCGCATTTGCGGTCTTTCTCGGGATCGCATTCATGAGCGCCACCCAGGACATCGCCATTGACGGTTATTATCTGGACATGCTGGATGGCAGGGCGCAGTCCGCATACAGCGGGGTGCGCGTGATGTTTTATCGTGTGGCCATGGTCGCGGGCAGCGGCCTGTTCGTGATGATCGCCGGGCTGAAAGGCTCCAGTTGGTCCGTGGGGTTCGGTGCGGGTGCAGCCGTATTCGTCCTTCTATATGTATTTCACATGTTTTATCTGCCGTACGCGCCAGAGGGCGTTCCCCCCGGGCGCGGGGTTTCCCCACAATCGCACAGAAAGTCTTTCGCCGACGCCTTTTCTTCTTTCCTCGATCAGAAACGCATACTGCTCATCTTGATGTTCATCATCTTCTTTCGTGTTGACGATTTCCTGTGGAAGCCCATGTCCAAAGCGTTTCTCATGGACATCGGGGTATCCGTGGCGCAACTCGGATTCCTCCAGGGCGTTGTGGGTGTGATCGCCACCATTGCAGGCAGCGTGCTGGGGGGATTCTACATCGCCAGAAAGGGCCTCACGAAAAGCCTCTGGACGCTCGGGATATGGCAGAGCACCAACCTTCTGCTGTATGCATACCTGGCTCTCGCGCATCCGGTTGTGCCAAAGGGTTCCGTGATTTCGCACATGAGCTTCATTCATGTGGGTGTAGTCAACGCACTGGAAAATCTGGCCATCGGTCTTGGCACCATTGCTTTTGTCAACTTCCTCATGCGCACATGCAAAAAGGAATACACGGCTGCGCATTATGCCATCTGCACGGGGCTTATGGCGGTCTCCTCCATGGTGGCCAGTTTCTTCAGCGGATTTCTCGCCGAATCCATGGGTTATCTCGGGTTCTTTCTGCTGTGTTTCTTTGCGTCCATCCCAGGGCTGATCATTCTTGCGTTCCTGCCTCTCAAGGATCTCGAGACGCGCTATGTGGCGCCGGATCATGCCGCAGGCATCGGCGAGTGAGCCGCGGAGATTGCGGCATACGGTTCGTGCGCCGCCGCTCTGGTCGCATATAACTTTCGATACAGATCATAAATAAGGGGATTTTGCGGACATTAATTTAAATTCCCTTGCACGGAGGGTGTCGGGCATGGCTCAACTGTGGAATCAATTGACGCAGCACATGGCGCCGCTGGACTGGGCGATTGTCGCCGCATATCTGATGCTGTCCCTGGGCCTTGGCATTTACCACATGAAAAAGGCGCAGGAGGGCATTGACCATTATTTTGCGTCCGGCCGCAGCGCATCGTGGTGGCTTTTGGGAACCAGCATGGTGGCGACCACATTCGCCGCGGACACGCCCCTGGCCGTGAGCGGCTGGGTCATCGGAACGGGCATCGCCAACAACTGGTACTGGTGGTGCTGGGTCATGGGCACCATGCTCGGCGTGTTCTTTTTCTCGCGCCTGTGGCGCCGCGCCGGAGTGCTCACCGACAACGAATTGACCGAGCTGCGCTACAGCGGACAGGCCGCCGGATTCCTCCGAGGGTTCCGCGCGATCTATTTCGGCGTGCTCTATAACTGCATCGTCATCGGCTGGGTCAACCTGGCCATGACCAAGGTGCTCATGCATTCCGTGGGCCTCACCGAGCAGCAGAAAATGTACGCCCTGTTCTTCTGTTTCGGATTCAGCCTGTTGTACACGCTGCTGGCCGGGCTTTCAGGCGTCATGGCCACGGATTTCGTGCAGTTTATTCTGGCCATGGCTGGCAGCATCATGCTGGCGGTTCTGGCTGTGCAGCACATCGGGGGGCTGGGCGCGATTATGCCGGGGTTGACAGCAAACTTCGGCCCCGAGCGCGCGGCCGAGATGACGGCGTTGTTCCCCGCGCGCGGTTCGGACCTGTTCGCCGTCGCTCTGGTGTTCATATTCCTGCAATGGTGGAGCGCGGGCAACACGGATTCGGGCGGTTATCTGGCGCAGCGCATGATCGCGGCGAAAAACGAAAAGCATTCATTCCTCGGCATGCTGTGGTTCAATGTGTCGTTCTATTGTCTGCGGCCCTGGCCATGGATTGTTGTGGGCCTGTGCTGCGCGGTGATGCTGCCCAATATGGATCCGTCCGTGCAGGCCGCCATCAAGGCGGACCCGGAGACAGGGTACATTTTCATGATGCGCACCCTGCTGCCCGTGGGCCTGCTTGGTATGGTGGTGGCGTCGTTCTTCGCCGCGTATATGTCCACCATTGACACGCACCTGAACTGGGGCGCTTCCTATCTGGTCAACGATGTATACAAGCGGTTCGTAGCGCGTGACGCATCCGAAAAGCACTTGATCGCCGCATCCTGGGCCGCCACCGTGGCCATCGCCGTGTGCGGCGCCATCGTGTCCCTGCACATGGATTCCATCCGCGAGGCCTGGTACATTATCGCCAAGGTTTACAGCGGCCTTGCGGTGATTTACATCTTGCGCTGGTTCTGGTGGCGCATCAATGCGTGGAGCGAGATCGGCGCCATGGGCGCGTCCATCGCATGCCTTTTCGTGACCGGCGTGATCATGCCACGGTACTTTCCTGGAATCAAAATTCCCGAATTCCCGTTTATTCTGCTTTACATCGTACCGATCAGCCTGGGCACGGCTCTTATCCTCACATTCGCCACCCCGCCGGTGCGCGAGGACAAGCTGGTGGAGTTCTACCGCAAAGTGCGGCCCGGCGGTCTGGGGTGGAAACGCATCGCCGCACAGGTTCCCGGCGCGGACAAAGACCCCGGCCCGGGCGCGGCCATTCCCGGCTATGTGCTGTCGGTAATCGCGGTGTATTGCGCCCTGTTCGGCGTGGGCAAGCTGCTGCTTGGCGCGCCCGGCCTGGGGCTGGCTTTGTGCGCCGTGGCCGTAGCCTGCGGCTGGGCCGTGTGGATCTATGTCTCGCGCTTGAAATGGGACGACGACAGCGCGGGCTGATGCCGCGCCCATCCGGTGAGTCATGAAAATCCTGCTTGTAAACCCCCGCCACATCCGCGGCTCCGCGCCGTCGTTTCTGCATGGGTTGCTCCAGTTGTGCGCCGAGGTCCGGCGCGCTGGGCACGAGTGCCGCATTGCGGATCTGTGCCTTCCCGGCGCGATCCTGCCCGCGGGAGTGTGGCGCGAATACGATGTGGTGGGCCTGTCAGTCATGACCACGCAGTTGCGCCACGCCGCGGATATTGCGCGCAGCGCTCCAGCGGGCGCTCGCGTGGTCTGGGGCGGCGTGCATTGCCTGCTCGATCCCGAATCCATTCTCACAGCGTTTCCCGATCACTTTGTTGTGGCGGGCGAAGGCGAGCAACCCCTTCTGGATCTGCTGCGCTTTTTTCAGGACCAAACGGACAGGGAATGGCTTCGCGCGCGGCCCGGCGTGAATCTTACGCACGGCGGCGCGCCCGTGATCAACAAGCCATGGTTCATGAAATCCGTGGAAGATCTGGCGGATGTGGACTACCACGACCTGCCCGACCTGTCCGCCGCCGTAAACAGCTATGATTATTACTTCCGGGCAACCATGCCCTCATTGAATGTGCGCGTGGCGCGCGGGTGCCTTTGGGACTGTTCTTTTTGCATCAATTCCCTGTTCCGCAAACACGGCGCTTTCC
Organism: bacterium; assembly: GCA_020061125.1. Lineage (GTDB taxonomy): Bacteria > UBP15 > UBA6099 > UBA6099 > DSWB01 > DSWB01. The sequence continues at coordinate 4,952 of JAGUYV010000371.1, forward strand.
ATCGGTCCAAATCCATGGACAAAATCCGCCGGGAAATCGAGCCTGTCATAGATGAATTCAAGATCCCGCTGGTCTTTCCCGCGGATGATGATTTTTTTGCCAACAGGCAGCTTGTGCGGGATTGGGCCTCGTTCGCGCGCGAAAAGGGATTGCTCTGGGCCGCGAATTGCCGGTTCAATTACTTCCGGGAGAGCATGGTCACACCGGACCTGCTGCGCGATCTCATGCAGAGCGGCCTGTTCCTGCTGGGAATGAGCATCGAGGCCGGAGACGAATCCGTGCGCAACGAAATCATCAACAAAAAGGTTTCGGACGCGCACATCGCACACGCCATCGAGGTGATTCGCGGCGTTGCCGGGAAACGGCTCTCCTTGAACACGAGCTTCATCATAGATTTCCCGGGCGACACAGCACTCAACAAAATCCGCACCCTGAAATGGATGGACCGCATAACGCGCGAACTCAACACCACGCTGTCCGGGCCGCAGGTGTACCGCTCCTATCCCGGCTCGCGCCTGTACGAACAGGAGCGAAGCCACCCGCGCGGGGATCTTGACTATTATCTGCAAAACACCACATCCCGGGGCGAAATCCGCACTTATAAACGCGTGCCGATCAGCTCCTGGTTTTATGCGGAAACCATGCGCGTGGTTTTCAGCAGCAGATTCCGTCATCTTAAACTCCTGCAGGATTCGAGCGGACGGCCGGGATGGGACCTGGACGCAGAGGACACGCGATCCATGAAACGCCGCATGGCCGATGCGTTGAAATGGCTTCTGCTGTGCACGGTCTTTCTGCGTCTGCGCACGGATTTCTGGAAAATGTTCTTCGAGCCTGCATTCATCGGCGCGCTTCAGCTTGCGGCCGCCCGGCTCCGGGGACGCGACTGACCGGCGCCGCACAATTTTCCGTCACGGTGTCAGCCCGTGCACGGCTGTTCCATGGATTATCAGCAAAACACGGCGCTGTATTCGCGCCGTTCCGCGGAGGTTCCGACATGAAATTCTCACCCAAAAACATCACAGCCGCCCTGGCGCTCGCCGCTGTATTGTGTGCGGGGCTGCGCGCCGCAGCCGTGCGCGTGGGCGACAACAAGGTCTTCGGCAAGCAGACCAAATCCGTGGTGACCCGCCTGGATGCGATCTCTTTCAACGGCGCAACGCTGTCTCTGGTCTACACCCTGCAAAGCCCCTGCCCTGCCTCCGAACACGCCACGGAGCTTGCGATGGACACGGAACGGCAAGGGAAAAAAGTGGTGGCATTCCGGTTGAAAATCACGGATTCCGCGCCCGCGCAGGGCTGCCGTGGCGCGGCCGGGCCGGTCACCGTGTCGCACACAGCGGATTTTCGCGCGCTGTATGATGCAACCGCGGCGGAGGCTCTGCGCGCAGGATTCACCGTGGATCCGAATGCTTTTCTTTACATGCCGGAAGTGAACCCTCTGGCCTCGGACGGCGCGGCAGTGGACATCGGCGCCGGGACGATTGCGCCGCCCGCAACAGGCGCAGCGCCCCCGCCCGCACAGGTTGCGCCGCCGGTTTCAATCACCCTTGTCGAATACGAGCCGGTCTACGAATGCACCACCTGGAAACGGGATGGCGCGCGCAAGGACGGGTTCACGGGCACAGGGTCCTCGCTTGAAGAAGCGCGCAAAGGCGCCGCCAATGGGTGCGCACGCACCAACCATCCCATGTGCGTGGCTTTTTCGCAGAACCCCGAACACACCGACTGCACGGTTTCCTTTCAAAAGGCCGAGAAGCTCGTGCAGCTTGGCGCGGATGCCCAGGGACAGGGCGCGGCTGTGACCGCGTGGTCGTGCGCGCTTGGGAATTACCAGGGTTCAGGCGGAACCATGGATCAGGCCAGCCGCCAGGCGCTGGACCGGTGCCGCGCCGCCAACGCCATGAACTGCGACGCCTGGGTGCGCTCGGGCAGCATGAGCTGCGCGCCGTCCCTGCGCTACTCCATGCCCCAGCCCCAGGCGCAATGGGCCTGCATGCTCTGGAAAAACGACGGCGCGCGCAAGGACGGGTTCAGGGGAACCGGCAATACCGAGATCGAGGCGCGGAGGGCCGCGTCCCGCGGATGCAAAACCACCAATAACCCGAGTTGCGACTCCTGGTCTCTGGATCCGGCGCACACGCGATGCGATGTGGAATTCTCCACGCCGGGCGCGAGTTGAGCGTCATAAGGCAACGCAGCGCCTGCGTCTTCGCAGAGATTATCCCTTGTGTGCGGCCGGTGAAACCGCGCCGCGCGCCCCACGCTTTCCAGCGAATCCTCATAATTCCACGATTTCATTGACATAAATTGATATAATATGCGCGTACACTCACGCGGCACATTCCGGAAGGCGGAGGCGCATCCGTGTTCACCGGTTTCTTTCTCCAGAAGAGAATATTCACCTTTGTCATGATCGCGCTGCTGTTCGGCCTGGGTGCGTGGGCCATGTCCAGCCTGCGCGTGGAGACTATGCCGGACATCAACACCCCGGTCATGTTCGCGGCCATTCCCCTGCCCGGCGCGGCCCCCGAGGAAGTCGAAACCCTCATCACAAACGCCGTGGAGGACAAGGTTGCGGAAATGGAGGACATTGACCGCCTGCTCTCGTCATCCTGGCAGAATGTGTCCATTGTGGTGGTGTTCTTCGACGAGTCCGTGGACGCGGATGTGAAATTCGCGGAGTTCAAGGAAAAAATCGCCGAAGCGCGGCAGCTTGTCCCGGCCGAAGCCATGGAACCCATCATCGAGGAAATCAATTTCGAGAATCTGCCCATGATGTTTCTGGGCTTCCCCGGACAGGGCCGGGACCAGTATCAGATCAGCCGCCGCGCAGAGTCCATAAGGAATGAAATCCAGGCGCTTCCGGGCGTCAAGCGCGTGGTCATGAAAGGCGCCACGGACAAGCATATCGAGGTGCGGGTGAACCCTGACCGCCTGCGCACATTCGGCGCGGAACCTCTGCGCGCGCTCATCGAGGATTTGCCGCAAATCAACACCAATATGCCCGGCGGCAAGGTGTCCATTCTGGGCGCGGAATACACTGTGCGCACCGTGGGCAAACTCAACGGCATCGAGGATCTGCGCAACACAGTGCTGGCCGCGCACCATGGCGAGCCGGTTGCTTTGCGCGACATCGCGGCCGTGAGCGAAACATATCCCGACCCCGAGACCCTTGTGCGTGTGGACGGCGAACACGGCGTGACTCTGGGCGTGATGAAAAAACGCGGCTACGGAACCATCGAGGTGGCGGACAGCGTTAAAAAAGTTCTCAAAAAGCACCCCGATGTCGTGGTCATGGCCGATGGGTCCGAGGCCGTGAAACACCAGATGGGCGAGCTGCGGTTTCATGCCTCCTGGGGCATTGTTCTGGTTCTCGTGGTGCTGCTGCTCACCCTCGGGTTCCGCGTGGCCGCCATCGTGAGCTTCGCCCTGCCCATGAGCATTCTCATGACATTCGCTGCCATGTATTTTCGGGGAATGACCCTGGACATGGTGTCGCTGTTCGCGCTCCTGCTCGCCCTGGGCATGATGGTGGACAACTCCATCGTGGTGTGCGAGAACATTTTCCGGCACATGGCGCTCGGCAAGGATCCGGACAAGGCGGCGCTCGAGGGGACCAACGAGGTGGCGTGGCCCATTCTTTCGAGCACGGCCGCAGTGGCCGCCGCGTTCCTTCCCATGGGCCTGTTCCTGTCCGGACCCATCGGCGAGTTCACCCGCCCCATTCCCATCGTGGTCACGCTCTCGCTGGTATCCTCTCTGATCGTGGCCCAGTGCTTCAACCCCACGCTGTGCTCACGGTTCATCAGAAATGTAAAACACGGGGACGAGGGCGGCCGGTTCTGGATCGGCGCGCGCCGCATCTACACCAACGCCATGGCATGGTGCCTGAACCACGGCGGGATTGTGATCGCCGCCGCTGTGGCCCTGCTCGCCGCATGCGTGCTTCTTGTCGTGTTCCGCATCATCGGCCTCCAGCTCTTCCCGCAGCTCGATTCCTCCAAGTTCTACATTGACATCAAGACCCCTCCCGGCAGCACTCTTGAAGAAACCTCGGCCGCGGCCGCACGCATCGAATCCGCGTTCCAGAAATCCCCGTATGTGGATCATTACATTCTCAATCTCGGGTCCAGCGGCACGCGCGTGGAGATTGACGACCGCGTTTTCTACGGCTCCAACATCGCGCGTTTCATCGTGGACCTCAAACCCCTGACGGAAATAGACAAGAGCCACAAACAGGTTATTGACGGATTCCGGAAAAAATTCGGGGGCCTTTTCAACGACGGCACGCAGATGGTGTTTCTCGAAAAATACCTCGGCCCGCCCGTGGGCGCGCCCATCAACATCCAGGTGAGCGGCGACGACTACGACCGCCTCGAAACCGTGACCGCGGCCGTGCGGCGCCTGCTCGAGGCCGAACCCGGCGTGGTGGATGTTAAGGACGACATGCCGGGCCGCGTGCCGCAGGTTACGCTGCGGACCAAACAGCGCGCCATGGGCCGCCTCGGCCTCACCACGCGGGAACTCGGCGGCTTCATCTTCCTGTCGCTCACCGGATACAAAATCGGCGAGATGTCCGTGGGCCGCGAAAAACGCGACATCTTCCTCAAAATTGACGCGGGCCAGAGCGGCAACATAGCCAACATGCAGAGCCAGAAATTCTCGCTGCCGGGCGGCGAGGAAGTGGCTTTCGGCGATCTTCTCGAACCCGAGTTCACAAGGGGATTGAGCGGCATCGAGCACGAGAACGGCCGGCGCACCGTGACCATCGAGGCCAATGTGGCCAAAGGCGTGGAAGCCGAGCGCATCGTCAGCAACATCGAGTACTATTTCCCGGCCATGCGCCGGACCCTGGAAAGCCTGGACCCGGAAATCAAGAGCGTGGACATCCGCTTCGCCGGGGAAACCATGCTCATGGACAAGGCGTATTCGGATCTCGTCGCCGCCGTACTCGTGTCTCTGGCGCTCATTTACATCATTCTGCTCCTTGAATTCCGGTCCACCCTGCAGCCGCTCATAATCCTCGCATGCGTGCCATACGCCCTGGTCGGTGTCATCCTCGGGCTGCTCATCATGGGCTATTCGTTCAGCATCCTTGCGGGCATCGGCCTTCTGTGCCTCATTGGCATCGTGGTCAACAATGGCATCATTTACATTGACTACGCCAACCTGCTGCAGGCGCGAGGCCTGTCCCGGCGCGAGGCGTGCCTCGAAGCGTGTCTCACACGCCTGCGCCCCATCGTGCTCACCAAGATCACGGTCATCCTCGGCATCACGCCCATGGCCCTGGCGTCCGCTTCCAAAACCCAGTTCTGGAAACCCCTGTGCTGGTCCATTATCTGGGGCCTGCTCATCGCCACCACTCTCACGCTCGTCATCATCCCCGTGGCGTACTACATCACCGAGGGCTGGCGCGAACGGTACTACAATCGCCGCGCAAAAACCCCGTAGTCCGGCGCGACGGACCGTGTCAGGTTTTCTTCGCCCGTTTCACCTTTGACACACTTTTTATGATTGCCGCACAGGGCGCAGCGGCCTCGGAGGAAAAGCAAAAGAAATTTATCCACGAAGATCACGAAGAAAATTAAGGCTGCGGCCTGCGGCCGCGCATGAAACCCGAAAGCGGAAACCATATCCCTGAATCCCCTCCGCGACTCTGCGTCTCCGCGGCATCCGTTCAAAGGATTCCCGCAAGGAAATTCCAGCGGATTCTCCCCTTGATTGAGCACGAAACCCGGACAAACCGTTGCCGGAAGCCGGACCGGCAGCCTCGCGTATGGCACATTTTTTGCAATCATGGAAACGGGGTCCGCTCCGGCGCGGATCATATTCAATAGAACCGGGCCGCGAGGCCCGCACAACCGGGAGACAGGCATGGCGATCGAACACAGGCATAAAGGCAAACGCATCGGAGTGCTCATGGGCGGCAAAAGCGGCGAGCGCGAAGTCTCGCTGCGAAGCGGCGCGGGCGTGCTCGGCGCGCTCAAGCGCCAGGGCTATGATGCAATCGGCATTGATGTGGATGAGAATGTGGCGCAGAAACTGCGTGGCGAAAACATAGACATCGCGTTTCTGGCCCTGCACGGCCGTGGCGGCGAAGACGGCGCCATCCAGGGCCTGCTCGAAATCATGGAAATCCCATACACCGGCTCCGGCATCCAGGCCTGCGCCATCAGCATGGACAAAACCGCAACCAAATTCGTGCTCGACCGCATGGGCATCCCCTACGCCAAAACTTACATATTCACCCCCGGCCGCTGGGTTGCGGAACAGTGCGAAGAAATGCTCGGCCGCCTGCGCCTGCCCGTGATTCTCAAGCCCGCGTGCGAAGGTTCGAGCCTGGGCTGCGCACTCATTAAAAGCCGGGAACACGCCGAACGCGAAGCCGCTCCCCTGCTGGCAAAATATCCGGACCTGATCGCCGAGGAATTCATCAAGGGCCAGGATGTGACCGTTGGCATCCTCGGAACCGGCGAGAACACCCGCGCCCTGCCCATCCTCGAGCTTGTGCCGGACAACGAGTTCTACGACTATGAGGCGAAATACACCAAGGGCATGACCAAATTCATCTGCCCGGCCAATCTCGACGACGATCTCACGCGCCAGGTGCAGCAGCTCGCCCTGGACACCCACCGCGCCCTGGGCAGCCATGGCGTGAGCCGCGTGGACATCATCGTCGGTCCGGACCGCAGCCTGTATGTCCTGGAACTCAACAGCATTCCCGGCATGACCGAAACCAGCGACATCCCCGCGGAATATGAAACCGCGGGCGGCACCTACGACGAACTCGTCATCGAAATCCTCAACAGCGCCACGCTGGAGAGGCTGGGCTGTTGAAAGATGCTTGTCAAATATGCCAGCAACATGGTAATATTGCTATTTAGCGTCTGGATGAAAGCGATTGCGCGGCAATAACTATGAGATAGCCTGTATTGGCTATGCTGGTTTGACAAATGAAAGCCTATATTCCTAACAGCGCATTCTTGCACAACATCGGGAATTTCTTCTCTATGTACGATCCTACCAATCCCGAATTCTTGTCAATTGAGTGTCATCCTAAATGGGTTCATGTGCATCCGGTCGTGCTTGCTATGCTTGCTTGTTTGGAGCATGGCATGTCAGAGGACAGTATCAGCATTTCGGGGAACACACCTACATCCTTCACATATCTGACAAGAATGGGCTTGTTTAAGCACCACAAGAAAAACACTACATCAAAATCAATTGAGCATGATCCGTCCGGTCGGTTCATTCCGATTACTCAAATTACAGATTCGGAGAGTTTGGATGAATTTATATCTCAAATGGTGCCGCTGCTTCATACATCTCCAGATCAAGCAAGACCAATTAAGTATGTTATCAGCGAGTTGATTCGCAATACACTTGAGCATTCAAGATCATCTAGCGGCGCGTTTATTTGTGCACAATATTTCAAGAAAGCCAACAGAATATCAATAGGAATTGCAGATTCGGGAATCGGCATTCTAAAAGCGCTTTCCTTTTGCCATCGCCCTAAAACGCATATTGACGCAATTGAAATGGCTACCGAACCCGGAATTACAGGCGCGACATCAATTTTGGGAGGCAACGACACAAACGGCGGAGCCGGATTGTATTTTATCAAGAGGATTGCCAATGCAACGAACAATTATTTTGTGATTTATAGCGGCACAGGCCTTTACAAACAATTAGTCGACAAATCTAAAAACAACTCACAGTTAGACATGTTCCAGCAATCAAAACCTCTTAAATACAAAAAGACAAACCACTACCCAAATTGGCAAGGAACAATAACTGGCTTTGATTTTTCATTAAACAGATCGGATTCATTCCAGTCGATCTTGAATGAAATCAAAAAAACGTTTAATCTAGACATGAGGCAACAAAAAAAGGAAGTTTATAAAAGAAGGGCGCGATTCATATGAGCATAGAAATCAGCATTTTTGAAGTTGCTGGCGAATTCGCTCATAACAAAGACAAAGCTAGCGAATTGCGCAAACGCGTAATTATTCCCGGATTACAGAATGATTCAGCAATTCTAATAGATTTTCAAAATGTGGATTTATCAACCCAGTCATTCATTCATGCTCTTATCAGTGAGCCGATACACATATTTGGTATTGATGTATTAGAACGAATCGCATTCAAGAACTGCAACGAAACAATAAGGACTCTGATTGAAATTGTCGTGGATTATTTGCAGGACGAGGAATGCTGTGTACCACAAGAATTAGACATATCGTAGACAACGGATTGGGTTCGCCGTTGCATCCCCCCCAGCGCAAGTTACCTATGCGCTATACGGAAGATATCATTTGAATGCTCCAATCGAAGCTTACAAATGAGGCGATCCAATGGCTGAAAAGTCTGTATTGAACGCCATAAAGTTTCTTGGGAAATGCCTGGGACAGCATGGGGTGCGCATTTCCAGAATTATCCTGTTCGGGTCGTGGGCGCAGGGATCGGCGCGCGCGGACAGCGACATTGACATTGTTGTGATTTCTGATGATTTTGAAGGAAAGAGCATTTTCGAGCGCGCGGCCATGCTGCGCAACGCAAGGATGAAAACTCTGGATCGTTATCTGTACCCCATGGATATCCTTTTGAAAACATCCGGCGAGTATAACGACAGCCTCATCTCCCTGTATGCGGACAAGGGCGTTGTTGCCTATTCTTCAACCGAAAAACCCCGGAAAAACAAAGCCTCGGCATGAGCCGTGGTCTCCTCGCCGGAGATTATTGTTTCTCCCCCAACCGCTCCTTGAGCAACGCGATCCACTCATGCATGCCCTGGCCGGTTTTTGCGCTGGTTTGCAGGATGCGCGCGTCGGGGTTGACTTTGCGCACATTGTCCGCGGCCTCGGCCGCATCGAAGTCCAGCACGCCAAGCAGATCGCATTTGGTGATGATCGCGGTGCCGCAGACTCTGAACATGAGCGGGTACTTCAGGGGCTTGTCCTCGCCCTCGGTGGCGCTCAACAGTGAAACTTTCATGTCTTCGCCCAGGTCGAACTCGGCCGGGCACACCAGGTTGCCGACATTCTCGATGAACACGATGTCCAGGGCGTCGAGGTCGAGCTGTTCCACGGCGCCCGCAATCATGTTGGCTTCGAGGTGGCAGTCTCCGCCGAAGGTGTCCGTGTTGACCTGCACCAGGGGCGCGTTGTGCCGCGCCAGGCGCTCGGCATCCAGGGTGGTGGCGATGTCGCCCTCGATGACGGCGCAGCGCAGGTCCCCCGCGAGCATCTCAAGTGTCCTGTCCAGGAGCGCGGTTTTGCCCGAGCCGGGCGAACTCATGAGGTTCACCGAGAGGATCTTGTTTTGCGCGAACAGGACGCGCAGCTCCCCGGCTGCGGCGTCGTTCTTTTCGAGTATTTTTTTGACGATTTTAATTTCCATGGCATGCCTTTCGTGTGTTAATCCGGCTCGTCCACCTCTATGGATTCCACGAGCAGGTCGCGGCCCGCGAGCACATCGGCCTGTGTTGCGCCGCATTCCGGGCAGAGCAGCATGGGCGAATCGGACACGAACTCGGCGGCGCACGCACGGCACCGCGCCACGATGGGCACAAGCTCGATGTGCAGCTCCGCTCCGTGCAGGGGCGTATTCTGGGTGAGCATTTCGTAATAGTGCCGCAGGTAATCCGGCACAACTGCGGTGAAGCGGCCGATCTTGAGGCGCACGGCGGTGACGATGAGGTGCGCCCCGGCTTCTGAACGCGCCTGCTCGATGGTGTCTATGATTTCCTGGGTGACGGACAGTTCGTGCATGAAACTCCTGAAGGCCGCGATTTAGGGGCCGGGATGTGGTCCGCCCGCCAGCGGGCGTCCGCAGGCTTCGCAGAACCGCGCGCCGGGTGTGACCACGCGCGCGCC
>JAGUYV010000111.1 GCA_020061125.1 bacterium
GTTCTCGTGGGCCGTGACGCGCGAGGACCGCATCCTGGCCCAGGCCGCGGTGACACCGGACGCGCCCGCGGGCGAGATCCGCATCACCCTGCCTGCCGCGGAATACTGGTCCCCGGACAACCCCGCGCTCTACGAACTGCGCCTGGACCCCGAGCCGCTGGCCCGCGCCGAGCCGTTTTCCGCCGCCTTCGGCATCCGCAGCATCGAAATCCGGGGCAGCCGCATCCTGCTCAACGGCCAGCCCATCAAAATGCAGGGCGTGAGCCTGCACGAGGAACAGGTCTCGCACGGCCGCGCCATGCCCGAGCAGCTGCGAGAGGACGATGTGCGCGCCATCAAGGCGCTGGGCTTCAACGCCCTGCGCACCGCGCACTACACCCACGACGAGGCCCTGCTGCACGCCGCGGACCGGGCCGGACTGCTCGTGCTCGAAGAAATCCCGGTCTACTGGGAAATCGCCTACTCCAGCAGCCGCACCTACGCCCTGGCCGAGTCCATGCTGAACGACATGATTGCCCGGGACTTCAACCACCCGAGCGTGATCCTGTGGTCGGTGGGCAACGAAGTGCCCGTGGAGCGGGAAGACTGCAGCCGGTTCATCACAAAGCTCATGAGCGCCGCGCGCGCGCTGGACCCCACGCGCATCGTCACCTACGCCTCGTGCCGGTTTCTGATTGACGGCACCACGCGCGCAAACGCGGATGTGGCGTGCATCAACTGCTACCTGGGCTGGTACATGGGCCGCATCCGCGACATGGACGAAGTCATGCAGCTCGCGCGCCGCACCGCCCCGGACAAGCCCTGGATCATGACCGAGTTCGGCGCGGGCGCTCTGGCCGGAAACACCACCCGGTTCCTCACCCGCATGGCCGAAAACGGCACCGAATCCTACAAATCCGTGTTCCGGCACGGGCTGGAAAAACTGTCCCTGGCCAGCGACCTTGATCTGGCCCCGCCAAAATTCACCGAGGAATTCCAAGAAAAATTTCTGGCCCATTACATCCGCGCGCTCAACGGCATGGACTGGGTGGCCGGATGGTTCATCTGGATCTACCGCGATTTCCGCAGCCCGCTGCGCACCAACATCTACCAGAAAGGGTTCAACCGCAAGGGAATCGTGAGCGAAACCAACGCCAAAAAGACCATCTGTTTCCGGCTGCCGGAACTGCTGGGCGAAAGCGCGCCGCCGCAGCCCGTGGCGCATGCGGACGCAAAATTCGCTGTGTTCAAAGCTATGGAGCGCGTGGCCTACGCAGTGGTCCAACCAATTCTTGCGCGCGCACAGCGCAAAATGTACGACGATTATTACACGAACCGCCCCGGGGGGCGGGAGTGAGCCGGGCGCGAAATAATTCTCGTGAATTTGTGCTGAATTCGTGCAGGAATGATGTAGGGCGCGGTCGCCGAACCGCGCCATAGTTTGTGGCGCATCATAAATCATCTGCGCCAAAGAAAGCTTTCGTGCAGCGGCGGAAATCCGAACCGAAACCGCGTCAATGCATGCAATATCGCAAGGCGCTTTGTCTTGCGCAACCTGGTTACGGCGCGGTTCGGCGACCGCGCCCTACATTTCAATTCAGGGAGCATTCAGCGAGACTTGAGGGGCTGCAGCGAATGCATCTATCAGTGAAGAGATTCCTGTCACAATACTGAAATCCATTTTGAAATTTCTCCGGCATGTATCGTCCGCCAGACTTTCTTTTTCCGCGCCTTCGCCGCTCCCATGTCCCGCAAGCATTTGTTAAGAAAATATTTTTTTTTGCGGCCCGGCTTTACAAGGATCCGATTCCTGTATAATGAAATTGCATCGTTCTCTTGCCAGTGTTATGATAATTGTGAAAACAACCGATAAAAAACAGAAAAAAAAGGGAATATCAGCATAAGAGAGGAGGGAGGTGAAAACAATGACGGAATACAAGGAACAAAGGGATGAGCGGCAGGAACGCCAGAAAGGTTTTACACTGATTGAACTTATGATCGTTGTTGCCATTATCGCCATTCTGGCGGCAGTCGCCATTCCGAACTTCCTGCGCGCCAGGGACCGCTCACGCATTAGCGCATGCTTGAGCCAGATGGTGAACATGGGCACGGCCGCACAGGACTACATCGTGGAGAAGGGGTCTCTTGCTTCGTTGCCGGGCTGGGAGGATCTTTGCGTGCACATTTACGCCGGCGCAGAGGTGACCACGGACTGTGACACCAAACTGGATGCAAAGATCAAAAAAGTTTGTGCGGATGATGGATCCTTTGCATACAACCAGATTGACGATTTCACTTACGAGTTTCAGGCCACAGCCAGGGACAAAGGAGGCTGCTTTGTGTGCGTGACAGAGAACATGGCAGTCCCCTCGGATGATCGCATCCCCATCTGCGATGAGACTTGCACACATTGATGTAAAGAATGTAAAGCAAATCAAAGGGGAGGTTTTTCCACTCCCCTTTTTTCTTTTGCCGTGCTATAATTTTTAGAAATCAATAAACCCGGATACATGAAGCCGGAATCCTGCTCATGGGTTTTGAGAAAAATATGGAAAGAGCGTCAAAAGTTAGAAATTCCCGCGGTTTCACCATGATCGAACTGCTGATCGTGATCGCCATCATCGCCATTCTTGCGGCCGTGGCCCTGCCGAACTTCATGCGCGCCAGAGATCGCGCCAGAATTTCTTCATGCCTCGATCAATTGACCAATCTGCGGACAGCGGCCGAAGATTACATGGTGGAAAAGGGAAGTCTCAAGGAACTGGCCCAGTGGCAGGATCTGTGCGTACACATGTATGCGGGAAAAACCGACCCTGCGGAATGCGAGACAACCATCGAAGACAAAATTAACGATGTGTGCAAAAACGGCACATTCAACTGGCACCAGCCCAGTGATTTTTTTTATGAAATCACGGCCAGCGCCAACAACAAGCACGAGTGCTTCATCTGTTTAACATCGGATGTGACCATTCCAGAGGAGGACGACATTCCGTCCTGTCCAGTGACGGCGTGCCCGTGAGCATCTGCCGCGGCCCGGTTTTTACGCCATTTTTTCGACACACATATCTATAAAATATACTTAATAAATATTTGGATCCCGGTTTCACAAATTGTTCGGATCGGGTATAATACAGTCAGAGGCAACAGGCGGTTATCTGCAATTGTTTGGTATGCCAGACATCTTTTACGGTTTTCTGGGCCTGTTCATCGGGAGTTTCTTGAACGTATGCATACACCGGATCCCCAGAGAAGAGTCCATAGTGTATCCGCCGTCGCACTGCCCGGAGTGCGGCATGCGTCTGTGCGCGCGGGATCTCGTGCCGGTGCTTTCGTATCTTGCGCTGGGGCGGCGCTGCCGGGAGTGCTGGAGTCCCATCAGCGCCAAGTACCCGTTCGTGGAACTTCTGGCCGGGGTCGCGTTCTGGCTTGCGGCCTCGCAATCTGAAAATGAGGTGATGTTGCTAAAAAATTTCATATTTTTGTCCGGCATGATCGTGGTGATATTCACGGATCTGGAGCACATGATCATCCCGGACGCAATTTCGTTGCCGCTGTTGGGCGCGGGCCTTGTGTTTGCGGCCCTGCCCGCAGTTGCGGAATTCGCGGGAATGACCCTGCCCGCGGCCGTGCCGGGAATCAAGGAATCGGCGCTGGCCGCTGCGGCCGGGTTCGGCGGATTCTACGCCCTGGCCGTCATCGGCGAACTGCTCCTGAAAACCGAGGCCATGGGCGGCGGCGATATTAAACTGGCGGCGGCCATGGGCGCGTTCCTTGGCTGGCGGCTGCTGTTTCTGGGCCTGTTCCTCGCGTTCCTGTACGGATCCGTGATCGGGCTGGCCCTGGTGGCGGCGCGCGGCGGCCGGGCGCGGCAGGCCATTCCGTTCGGGCCGATGATGGCCGCGGGCGGAGTTACGGCCCTGTTCTTCGCCGAACCCGTTCTGGCCTGGTACGCCGGACTGCTGGACAATCTCTGGAGCATAACATGAAAATCCGGCTCGAAACACAAACGAATATTTTAAAGGCGCGGCGCAGGCTCGCGCCCGGCGGCTTCACGCTCATCGAGCTTATGATGGCCATGGTGCTGCTGGTCATCTCACTGTTATTTACTCTGGACCTGGTGGGCGACGGAATGGGCAAGATGTACGACATGCGTGTGCGGTCCCAGGTCAAGGAATGCGCGCGCCTCACCATGGAGTATTTCTCCACTCTGCCGCCGGATGTGATTTTCGGCATGTCCAAGCAGACGCAGCAGACCGGCACCTACGCCACCACCACGGGCGACGAAAACCTCGTGAATTTCGTGGTGCAGTCCTATCCCGTTTGCCGCACCCTGTCCGACCCCTCGAACGCCGTGGGCGCCAAAGTGCAGTTGCGCTATACCATCTGCCCGGGCTGCCTGGCCCACGAAAACCCGGCCTGGGCCGGATTCATCGTCTGCATTTACAATCTGAAGCTGCGCCTCACTTTCAACAGCGTTATGTACGGCACCCAGAATCAGAACATTGACTATTCCGCCAAGCTGTATGCGGGCCAGGCCGGGGAATGCGACTCCGCCGTGAACCCGAACGGTTGCGGGTCCGGAACCATGCCGGACCAAATAAGACCTTGTAATATGTAAATGGGGCGGACCATGAAAAAGCATGCAAACCAGAAGGGCATGACGCTGATTGAACTCATGATCGCGTGCGTGATTCTGATTGTGCTATCCACGGCCATCATGGATGTGATGCTGCGCACAGCGCAACTTGTGCTGCAGCAGTCGCGGCAGGAAATGGCCGAAACCAGCGGCAAGGCCATTCTCGCGCGCATCGCCGAAGATGTGCGCATGGCCAAATTCTCCAAAATTTCATTGAGCGCGGGCGCGTTCTGGGATTCGTCCGACATCAGCAACATTTACATCACCAAGGCCGAAAACAAGGACCAGTACGCGGTGCCGAGCAACGGCGACAACAACGACGATGTGTCGTGCTATGAGTGGCTGCCGCCCGCGGGCATCTACGGTGAAACCGAAGGCACGGACGCTTATGTGCCCGGCCGCATCATGGCCGGCACCGACAGCGGCGACAGCCTGTGCGACAACCAGTACAAAAGCATTCTTTCGGACACCAACATAGATGTGCTGGATTTCCGCATTGATTACTGCCGCCCGGCAAACGGCGTGCCCGGCACATACAGTTGCACGAACAATGTGTCCGAACCGGGCACCATGAGCACGAGTTCGCAGTGCGTGTGGCTGGTCAAGCTCAACATATCCACCCGCCGATTGCCAACGATAAACACAACGGAAAAGCACCCCATCGCCCAGTACACCACAGCCGTGAAGCCGCGCAACCTGTATCTCATGGGCCTGGCCACGGACGACGACAAGAACGCGAAAGTGGACTGCTGCGACGCGGGGTTCGTGGGAACGGATGTGACCTGGTGCCCGCCGCCGACCAAGTTCTGACGGGCCGGGCGGTTTTGCCGTGCGTTTGAAACGCTTACAGACTTAACAGGGGAGCACTCTATGACAGCGCTGAAAAAAGCGGACGGAGTCAGGAAGAAACTGCTCTTGTCCCAGGAACAGGGCGCCGCATTTATCCTCGCGGTGGTGGCCTCGGCCGTGCTGCTCATGGTGGGCACGGCGTTCGCCATGCTCATCGCCAACGAGAGCCGCGGCCTTGCGCGCGCAACCGCCTATGACCAGGCCCTGTATGTGGCCGAGTCCGGCATTGAGGATGTGCTGTACCAGCGCGCCAAAAACCAGGGCGACAAGTGCTTCCCGTTCAAAGCCACCACTGTAAATCCCGAAACTGGAGCCACCGAGGATACTCAATTATACACGGGGGCAAACGGCGCGCTCATCAACGGCCCCGGCACCACCTGCGACGGCAACCCGGACACGGACGCGGACCTCACCGACGGCGACAAGGACGACATGCCCTGCTGGCCGTACAACGAACGCCTTTACGCCAATGTGCTCACCTTCGGCCCGAATTTCTACTGCCACGACGGATCCGACCCCGTGGACTGTCCCTCGTATGCGCCCCTTGCCGTGTGGCCCGCCGGGCCGGGAGGCGGCGTGGGCTGGAAGGACATGGAGCCGCAAGGCCCGCCGCTGCCCCTCACCAATATTGCGTCAAGCTCGGGCAAGCGCTACACCACCGGGTTCTTCACGGTTTGCAACGACGACAGCGTGGGCGACGACCCGGCCACATGGAACTGCCTGTCTCCGCCGTGCAACCGCCGCGTGGTGCGCTTCTCTGTGGTGTCCGTGGGCGAGGTGGACACCCGCCCGGGCGAGTCCGTGCAGCGCGCGGTCAAGGTGGACATCATAGACCCGGCCCTGTACTCGGGCGTCATAGACAAATATGTGGACCTCACCCTGATGTATGAAACGCGCATCAAGGGGCCGATCCACATCAACGGCTGGTGGAACGCGAACCAGAACGAATACTCGGCCATCCTGGCCCTGCTGGGCGGCACCCTGTCGTTCGCCCCGCTGCTCATGAGCATCTTCAACCCGCCCGACCTTGTGAGCGTGAGCTTCCCCGAGCCTCCGGGCGGCGACCCGCAGCCCCTCATCACTCTGGGCGGCGTGATCAACTGGGTGCATCTGCCCGTGCGCATTGACATCCCAAGCGTGAACTGGGACCAGTTTGAAAACCGCATGAAAACGCTTTACAACGACGCCCTGGGGTTCTACTCCAGCGGCGCAACGCGGCTTCTGAAAATGGAAAACTACGACCCCGGCAACATGTACAACACCCAGGGCGCCGGGGGCGACGAATTCCCGTGTTCCAGCTCGGCCCAGGCCGACGCCAACGCCGGGCACAACGACAGTTCGCCGCACAACTGCCGTGACGCCGAGTTCTTCCTGCAATTCTGCGAGAGCGGCAGCGCCACGGCTCAAACCTGCTGCGCGCGCAACGCGGGCGCGGGCCGCATCCACAACTGCAGCGACGGGCCGTACACGAACTGGAGCAATGTGGCGTTCGACCTGTTCAACTTCAATACCGGCAGCCATGTGACCGGCACCGAACCGGGCCACCTGGGCGGCGGCGCAGGGCCGCGCGACCGGTCCTTGCGCTATGTCACGAGCCGCATCTTCGATCTGCACTTCAGCGGCGGCGGATGCGGGTTCCTCAATCCCTTCGCGTGCCTCACCCGAGACATCACGAGACCGCAGTTCGTGTTCATGGGCCGCCACGAATATTCCGGCAAGGTCTTCATAGACGGCACCATGGGCATCGGCACGCGCACGCCGTACCACACCTGCGGGCCGGGCGACGGCACCTTGAGCTTCTGGTGCATCGAGGTCGGACCCTGGAATGTGCTCGGCATCACCATCAACTTCGCGTTCGGCGTGCCGCACTGGCACCTGGGTAAGGCCAAGATCACGGGCGAACTGCTTGTGCACGGCAAGCTGTGGATGGCCGACCATGTGTACATAGACGGCGGCGCTATCTATGCCGACGACCATGTGATCAAGGACGAGTCCAGCGGCATGGACCTGCGCATCCACATGGGCATGCTGCTCTGTTTCATTGTCACGGCCATCGCCGGCGGCGGCGGCCCCCTGTGCACGCTTATCTTCCAGGGCACTTTTACGATATTAGGTCTCAATGTTCAAGTGTGGATGGGCCTGGACGGATTGCTGGCGCTCATCATACCCTGGTGGCCATGGGTTGATCTCACAAACAACGGATTGGTGGACTTCAAGGCCTATCTTGACATAAACGGGTGGAACACGGCCGGGGTGATCAATTCCGGCACGCTCTACTCGCGAGGCGATGTGTGGGTGATCGAGTCGCCGGGCATGGACATCACGAACATGCTGCTGAACCTCGTGGTGGGCGGGTTCGCGCCGTTCCTGGACATCACGCCCGCGGTGGACCCGGTGCGTATCTGGAACAACGGCGCCATCGTGGCCAACGGACGCGAGGTGACCCCGGGTGCGGGCGATTACGACCACGGCAATGTGTACCTGGGCGCGCACCAGCGCCTGGACCTCATGACATACAACCCGGACACCGGCGACCCGGACACCGGCTTCGTGTTCGCGCGCGGCGCGCTGCAGGTGAACAGCGACATCATTTCGCACTACGGCGGCGGCGGCCTGTTCGACAACTGCAACGGCTGGATCAGCCTTGACGACGACTGCGCGGCCAACGGCATCTTCTACTCGGGCGGCGTGACCGCCAGCACGCATCCCGACGCGGAGACCAAGATGTTCACCAGCGAGGGCGGCGGCCTGGACTGGAACGGCGGGATGCAGGAGTACAGCGTGTCCTGCCTGCACTCGGATGAACCCGGTTTCTGGGCCGATATTCTGGGCAACGCCATGTGCTGGCTGGCCAAAATGCCGACCATCGTGCCGATCGTCAACTGCGGCACCTTGAGCATTGCGGGTGGCAACTGCGACCAGAGCGAGTTCAACATTCAGGGCTACATCTTCGCGGGCCAGGTGGGCGCCATGCCCATGGGCCGCCTGAACCTGCTGCAGGACTCGAGCGTGCTGCACAAGGCCGTGACGCGCCGCTACTACCGCAGCCTCGTGGGCACGCCCATTGACTGGATGGAAATCGAACCACCCGCAAATGTGCCGCGCCTCTCTCCGTAATCCGGGCGCGCATGAAAACTCAATGTCCCAATGAATTTCAGGCCCCCGCCGCTGTTCCCAGGGCGGGGGCTTTTTCTTAAATAAATGTAATAAAACCATATAAACTTCCGTTCGCAATATATGGGACGGAGGGGGTGTTGAAAGAGCCAAGCGGCCGCAAAAAGCAGGTACAGGCACGCGGAAAAACGCCGCGTTCCCAGTCCCTGTTTTTTGCTGCATTTGCGTTTTGACCCCAGCATTTAAAGGTTTTCAACAGCCCCAAGGAGCGGATGGCCTGCAATGTCCGCGGCAACCCCCGGCATTACGCATACGGGAGGCGTCACATGAAACTCCTGCTCCGGCGCGTACGGGCCGCGGCCGCAAACCAGAGCGGCGCCGCCTTTGTGCTCGCCATTCTTGCGTCAGCGGTTCTGCTCATGCTTGGCTCCGCCTTTGCATTGCTTGTCGGCAATGAACTGCGCGCGCTCCAGCGCATGACCGCCCACGACCAGGCCCTGTATGTGGCCGAGTCCGGCATCGAGGATTTACTGTATCAGCGCGCCAAAAACCAGAGCGACAAGTGCTTCCCGTTCACGGACGACGGCACGCTCTCGGGCGCGGCCGGCGCAGTCGTCAACGGAAGCGCCGCCACCTGCGACGGCGATCCGGATACGGACGCGGACCTCACGGACCTGGACAAGGACGACATTCCGTGCTGGCCCTACAACGAGCGCCTGTACGCCAATGTGCTCACCTTCGGCCCGAATTTCTACTGCCACGACGGGTCCGACCCTGTGGACTGCCCGTCGTATGCGCCCCTTGCCGTGTGGCCCGCGGGACCCTCGGGCGGCGTGGGCTGGAAGGACATGGAGCCGGACAGGCCCGCGCCCCTGCCCAGCGCCGCGGCAAGCTCGGGCAAGCGCTACACTACGGGGTTTTTCACCGTGTGCAACGACGACAGCGCGGGCGACGACCCCACCACCTGGAACTGCCTGTCTCCGCCATGCAACCGCCGCGTCATGCGGTTCTCGTTCGTGTCCGTGGGCGAGGTGGATGTGCGCCCCGGCCGCCCGGTGCAGCGCGCGGTCAAGGTGGACATCATTGACCCGGCCCTGTACACAGGCGTGATTGACAAGTATGTGGACCTGACCCTGATGTACGAAGCGCGCATCAAGGGGCCGATCCACATCAACGGCTGGTGGAACGCGAACCAGAACGAATACTCGGCCATCCTGGTGATGCTGGGCGGCACCCTGTCCTTCGTGCCCCTGATCATGAGCATCTTCAACCCGCCAGACCTGGTGAGCGTGAGCTTCCCCGAGCCGCCGGGCGGCGATCCGCAGCCCTTGCTCGCGCTGGGCGGATACATCAACTGGGTCCATCTGCCCGTGCGCCTCGACATTCCAAGCGTGAACTGGGACCAGTTCGAAGGACGGATGGAAACCCTGTACAACGACGCTCTGGATTTCTACGACAGCGGCCAGGTGCGGTTGCTGAAAATGGAAAACTACAACCCCGGCAATATGTACAACACCCAGGGCGCCGGGGGCGACGAATTCCCGTGCGCCAGCTCGCCGCAAGCCGACGCCAACGCGGGATTCCACGACGCCTCGCCCCACAACTGCAAGGACGCGGAGTTCTCCCTGGAATTCTGCGAAAGCGGCAGCGCCACGGACCAGACCTGCTGCGCGCGCAACGCCGGGCCGGGCCGCATCCACAACTGCCGCAGCGACGGCTACCAGACCTGGAGCAATGTGGCCTTCGATTTGTTCAACTTCAACACTGGCAGCCATGTTACCGGAACCGAACCCGCGCGTCTGGGCGGCAACCCCGGCCCGCGCGATAAATCCCTGCGCTATGTCACGGCACGCATCTTCGACCTGCATTTCAGCGGCGGCGGCTGCGCCTTCACAAACCCCTTCGCATGCCTCACGCGCGACATCAACCGCCCGCAGTTCGTGTTCATGGGCCGCCACGAATACACGGGCAAGGTGTTCATAGATGGAACCATGGGCATCGGCACGCGCACGCCATACCACACCTGCGGAACCGGCGACCCCACATTGAGCCTGTGGTGCATCGAGCTCGGCCCCTGGTCCGTTCTCGGCGTGACCATCAATTTCGCGTTCGGCGTGCCTCACTGGCATCTGGGAAAAGCGCACATCACAGGCGAAGTGCTGGCTCACGGCAAGCTGTACATGGCCGACCACATTTACATAGACGGCGGCGCGATCTACGCCGACGACCATGTGATCAAGGACGAGTCCAGCGGCATGGATTTGAGCATCCATCTGGGCATGCTCCTGTGCTGGATCCTCTCCGGCGGTTCGGGTTCGCCCATGTGCACGCTCATCTTCCAGGGCTATTTCACTCTGCTCGGACTTAATGTGTACATCTGGCCCGGCCTGGACGGAATCCTGTCCATCATGTTCCCGTGGTGGCCGTGGGTGAACCTCACAAACAACGGGCTGGTGGATTTCAAGGCGTATCTGGACATAGACGGATGGAACACGGCCGGGATCGAGAATGCCGGAACGCTTTACACGCGGGGCGATGTGTGGGTCATCGAATCGCCGGGCGTGGACATCACCAATATGCTGCTGAATCTGGTGGTGGGCGGGTTCGCGCCATTTCTCGACATCACGCCCGCGGTGGACCCGGTGCGCATCTGGAACAACGGCGCCATCGTGGCAGGCGGCAGCGAGGTGAACCCGGGAACGGGCGACTACCGGCACGGCAATGTGTACCTGGGCCAGCACCGGCGGCTCGACCTCATGACCTACAACCCCGGCGAACACGGCCCGCAGGGGCCGGACACGGGCTTCGTGTTCGCGCGCGGCGCACTACAGGTGCACAGCGACATCATCTCGCACTACGGAGGCGCGGGCCTGTTCGAAAGCTGCAACGGGTGGGTCAGCCTGGACGACGACTGCGCGGCTAACGGCATTTTCTACTCCGGCGGCGTCACGGGCAGCACGCTTCCCGAGGCCGACACCAAAATGTTCACCAGTTCGGGCGGCGGCCTGGAATGGAACGGAGGATTTCAGGAATACAAGGTATCGTGCCGCCATTATGATGAACCCGATTTTTGGGGCGATTTGTTGTCTGGCACCGGCGATGTGGGATGCTGGGTTAAGGAAGCGCCCCCCATTGTGCCCATTTTCAACTGCGGCACATTCAATGACGGCAACTGCGACCAGAGCGAATTCAATATCCGGGGTTATGTGTTTGCGGGTCAGGTGGGCGGCATGCCCATGGTGCGCATGAATCTGTTGCAGGATCCGAGCGTTCTGCACAAGGCCGTGACGCGCCGCTACTACCGCAGCCTGGTGGGCACGCCCATTGACTGGATGGAGATCGAGCCTCCGGCCAATCTGCCGCGCCTGTGACCCGAGCAGCCTTGTGATTTTCTGTACATATTCCAATGAAAAAGGGGCCTTGCGGCCCCGTGCATGCAATGCTGTTTGTAGCGCCTGCCGCGTCCGTCACTTGGACAGGCGCTCGATGATGTCCCGGTCCTGCACTTCCCAGCAGTGCTGCGCGGACAGGTAGCCCGAGTCGTTCACGCCCAGGTCGCAAATGTATTTTGCTCCGTTATCGTCCACCATCACGCTGTAGGGTTTTTTCTCGTCGAAAATGATGTTCGCTTTCATAATGTTCACCTCCGCCGTGCGGTATTTTCCGGTTGTTACATAACAGGAACACCTTAACTGGTAAATAAGTTCCACATTACATAATAATGTGTGCGGCGCGGAGATCAATGCCGGGCGCGGGGAGGGCGGGTCAGAACCCGCCGCGCGACTCGAAGTATGCGTAAAACGAGGCGAGCGCCAGAAAGTCCATGCCCGTGTATTCGATGGGGCGGCCGTCCGCGGGTTCGGCGATTTCCTCGGGGCTGCGCTCCCAGCGGTAGCCCACGCTGTA
>JAGUYV010000070.1 GCA_020061125.1 bacterium
CGTGTGCTCTTCCGATCTGTGGGCACCGCGTTTGCGGACGCCGCGTCCATGGACGCCGCGTGCCGCGCCGCCGCGGACGCGGGAATACGCGTGTCGTTCTCCTCGATCCGTCTTACCCGCCGTGTGCTGGAGCTGTTCCGTGAATGGCCGGAGGTGATAGACAACCAGACCCTGGCCGTGGCGCCCGAAGCGGCCACCGGGCGCATGCGCCGCGTGCTGGACAAGGATCTCGAGGCGCGCCTCGATCAGTTTCTGGACAGCCCTCTGCCCGCGCGCACAAAGGCCGTGAAAATGTACTACCTGATCGGCGCGCCCGGAGAACGGGATGAAGATGTGGACGCCATCGCGGAACAGGCGCGGAGCGCGCACCGCCGCCTGGCCGCGCGCGGGGTCAGCCTGTCCTTGAGCGTGAATCCCATGGTCGCCAAGGCGCATACGCCCATGCAGTGGACGGCCATGCCGGACCGCAACGCCCTGCGCAGCCGCCTCGGTTCGCTGCGCAAGCGGCTTGCGTCCAAACCGCGCATTGCGGTGCAGGGCCTGGGTGCGCGCGACGCCGAAATCCAGACCATGCTTTCATTGGGCGATAGACGCCTGGCCCCGGTCATTGCGCATGTCTCGGAGCACGATGGAACGCGCGCCGCGTGGTTTGAAAGTCTCAAGCGGCACGGGCTGTCGCTCGATTTTTATGTGCGCCGTGAGCGCGGCGAACATGAAATTCTTCCCTGGGAGATCATCTCTCACGGTGTGGACAGGGCGCAACTCTACGAGCAGTACAGCCGCATAATGGATCTCGCCGGGATCTAATTGCAGTTTTTCGAGCGGCCACGGAATAGGCGTTCCCGCGGATCTATAGTTCAAAAACCGGGCCGCAAAAATCAGGGAATCTTCGCCTGCTTTCCGCACATAGCGGAAAAGAGAACCGCAGAAGGACAACTGTGAGAGAAAAATTCAAACTGCGTTAGGCGACAATGGCGCACGATGGATCGCAACCGCGCACGAAGCCATAGGCGGAATTGGATCTGAAAAAAATTATCTTGCGCAGGCAGATCAAAAAAGCATGCAGGAAAATGATCTTATTAAAAGAAATGTCGAGACAGTGCGTGGCCGCATTGAGGCCGCATGCCGGGCCGCGGGCCGTTCACCGCGGGAAGTGGAGCTTTGCGCGGTAACAAAGTATGTGGGCGCGGAGCAGATGCGCGCGCTGCTAGAAGCGGGCGTCTCGCTGATCGGTGAAAACCGTGTGCAGGCCGCGGCGAAAAAAATCAGAGACCTTGGCAGGAGGGATTTCAAATTTCACATGATCGGGCATCTGCAGAGCAACAAGGCTGCGGATGCGGCGGCGCTGTTCGACGCCGTGCAGTCCGTGGACTCGCTCAAGCTGGCCCGCATTTTGAACGCGGAAGCTGGGAAGCAGAACCGGGCGCTCGAAGTGTATCTGCAGGTGAACTCGTCGGGCGAATCCAGCAAGAGCGGCGTTGCCCCCGGAGAATTCATGGACCTGGCGAAGCGGGTTCTCGAATGCGAGCATCTGCATCTCACCGGGGTCATGACCATCGGGCCGCTCACGCAGAACCAGGCGGCCGTGCGGGACGCGTTTTCCCGCACGAAATCATTGTACGAGGAGTTGCGCGCCATCAGCCCGGAGGTCGTGAATCTGTCCATGGGCATGTCCGGGGATCTGGAAATCGCGATAGATCTGGGAGCGACGCAGGTTCGGGTGGGAAGCGCGCTATATGAAGGAGTTTAGGAAATATCCGCGGTTGCGGAACTCATAAATGCCATCATCGCACAGGGAGGCTGTTATGCCGGAACAGCAGGGATTGTTGAAACGCATCAAAAACTTTTTTTCCTTCGACGCCGACGAGGAAATGGCGGAGATGGAGGAACTGACTGTCCAGGAGCCGCAGCGCGAGCCCCGGGGCAACAGCAAGGTCGTTCCGATCACCAAGAGGTCGCGCATGGCTGAAATCAGCATCTACAGCCCAAGCTCGTTTGATGAAGCCCTGGTTGTGGCGGACAGCCTCAAAGAAGGCAAGGCTGTGGTGCTGAACCTTAGCCGCGTGGACGTCTCGCTGGCCACCCGGGTCCTGGATTTCGTGAGCGGCATCATCCACGCCATCAACGGGGACCACAAGAAGGTCGGCGACAACATTTTCGTGTTCACGCCCTCGGATTTCTCGATTGGCGAGACAGAAGTCCGGCGCTCGCGCGAAGAGGACAGCGACAACCTGTTTTTCGCCGAGCGGTGAGCCGCGGTCCGGCAACTTGCGCTCCGGTGCGTCAGCGCCGGGCATTGCCGTTGCTTGCGCGATGAGCGCGGGCGCGGTTCTGTTTGAGGCAACCTCCCGCCGCATACCGGCGGGCGCAGTGTGAAAGGCGGGCGCAAACCATGACACAGTCCATGCGCATAGGATTTCTCGGCGCCGGAAAGATGGGCGGCATCCTGCTTCGCGGCATGCTGGGCGCGGGCCTGGCCGCCGCGGACCGCGTGGCCGTGTTTGATGTGTTCCCGGATGCGGCCGCCTCGGTGTGCAAACAAACCGGCGCGCGAGCCGAGTCCTCGGCCCGCAAGCTCGTTTCCGGCAGCGATGTGGTGTTTCTGTGCGTGAAGCCGCAGCAGTTCGCGCATGCGGCCGAGGAAGTCAAAACCGCGTTCAAGCCCGGCAAGAGCGCGGTGAGCATCATGGCGGGCGTGCCGTCGCTCAAGATTCAGCAGGCGCTCGGCGGCAAATGCGGCGTGGTGCGGGTGATGCCCAACACGCCGTGCCTGGCGGGGCAGGGCGCGTCCGCGGTGGCGCGCGACACGGAC
>JAGUYV010000181.1 GCA_020061125.1 bacterium
GCGCGCTCGCCGATCACGATGGCCAGCTCGGCCTCGTAGTCCACGCGCGTGGCGTGCGCCGGGTACACAATGGGATCGCCGGGGTAGATCACCGCGGTGGCGGGCTTCATGAACAGGATCGGCTCCGCGGGAATCGGCATTTTGAATTCCTCGGCGTGGTCACGGTAGTTGAGGCCCAGGGCGATGACTTTGGACGGGCGGATGTCGCGGATGCCGGACATGGGGCGGACTCCTTTGCGCGGGCGGGTCACTTGATTTCGATCTGCTCGAAGTCGCGGATCACGAACGCCTCGGGGAAGATGTTTCTTGCGAAGCGCTCCATGCGGCGGATGCGGCCTTCGCGGTAGTTGGGGTTGATGTGCGCCAGGGCGAGCATTTCCACCTCCGCGCGCTTTGCGATGTCCGCCGCGCCCGCGGCGTGGCTGTGCTCGCGCAGCACGCGCGCGTCCGGCTCCGCGAGCGCGGCCCGATAGTCCTCTTCATCCAGCCAGCACTCGTGCACCAGCAGGGGCGCGCCCCGCGCAAGATCCACGGTTTGCTCACTGCATGTGGTGTCCGTGGCGTACGCCACATCGTCGTCCAGGCGCATGCCCAGAGACGGCGCCGTATGCTCCTGCGCCACGCACCGCAGCTCGAACCCCTTGAATGCGTTCACGCCCACTTTCAAGTCCACGAGCGTGAGGTCCATGGGAAATCCGGAAATGGGGTGCGAGAACAGGGGGAATGTCGTGAGCCGGGTGAGCGCGTCCTCCACGGACACGCCGCACGCTTCTTTGCCCGGCCCGGCGATGGTGACTTTCTTCCCGGCCAGCAGCTTGGGCAGATAGATGACGCCCATGGTGTGGTCCAGGTGGTAATGCGACAGGAAGATGAAGACCTCGCGCGCGCTGGCGAATGTGGGTTCGAGTTCGGGATGCCCGAGGCGGCGCGCGCCGGTGCCGCAGTCGAACAGGAACAGGCGGCGGCCGCGCGCATAAGCGAAGCACATGGTCTCCCGCCGCTCCGATGGAATCCAGCCGCTTGTGCCAAGTGCGATGAATGTGCCCGCCATGTGCCGCATGCCTCCCCGCTTGCGCGTTCTGCGGGATTCTAACACAGGGGCGCGGCGGTGTCCAAGATGCGGCATGAGCAGCCATGCGGAGAATCAAGGCAAAGGACACCGCGGAGGCGCGGAGAAAAACCGTCTTGCTTTTCGCGCCCGGGGCGAGAACCCGGCGCGTACGGGGAATCCTCGCCGCCACCGCTGCATCGCGTTTGCGCGGTATCGGGGTCCCGCCCCCTTCGCATTTCGCACCTACGCGCGCGCGGAAACTTTTCCGCGCGTTCTGGTATACTATTTATGGAACGCCTGTTCCGACAGAATTTCGCGTTGCGAGGCGCACGGCCATGACGCACAAACTTTTTGAATGCAATGCGTGCGGGTATGTGATTTTCGTGCCGGACGGCGCGCGCGACCCGGACTGGTGCCCCCAGTGCCGCAGTGTCATGTCCCGCGTCGCGGACCACGACGGCCCGGCGGGGGACGACCATGCGTGCGACGAATGCGGCTATGCGTTCCGCACGCCCCAGGGCGCGCAGCCGCCCTACAAGTGCGCGTCCTGCAACCGCACCTTCCCGAACGAGCCGAACAAGCGCGTGGGACACAAACTGTAGCGGCCCGCAAATGCAAATTGGAAAACCGGTGAAGATCCGCGTTCTGTTTCTTTCTCTTGTCTGCGCACTGGCCCTGGGGGCCGCGCCCGCGCGCGCTGCCAATGGCGCGCTTACCGTGGACATGGCGTTCCCGGACCGCACCGTGGTCATCTACTGGCGCAATCCGCAGATCTACGCTGGGCAGATGCTGGACGCATACCGTGGCGGCGACCGCGTGGGCCGCATCATGGTCACCGAGGTCACGGCGTACTATGTCAAGGGCAAGGTGGTGGAAGGCGCGGCCCTGGCCGGAGACGCCGTAGTGTCGCCCATGACCGCCGCGGCCACGCCACCGGCCGATGCCCGCGCCAGGGGAAGCATGCCCCCGGACGGTGTGGAGCGCGCCGCGCCAAACCCCGTGCCGGACGAACAGGACCGGCTTGTCAAAAAGCCAATTGAAGAACAGGAAATCGTTCTGCGGCCGCAGGACAAGCCGCGCGGCCCCAAGCCAGACTCAACGCCCGTGGTGGACCTCGGAGATACAGGCGCCGCGGATCGGCAACCCGAGTCCGTGGCCCCGCCCGAAAAAAAATCGCCGGGCTTTCTGCCGGACATCAGCCCCAATGTGGTCTACGGCCTCGGCGGCGGCATGTACAACCCTGCGGGCAGTTTCCTAACCGGAGAATCCGGCTCTGTGAGTCTCGGCAGTTTTTACAAGATCGCGGGCAAATACGAAGGCAGCATCCTGTACAGCGTGATCACGCCTTCCTACGAAATCCGCTCCGCGCAAAACGGAGCCGTCCTCACGCAGAAGGTTGAAATGACGCGCCTGCATCTGTCTCTGGCGCAGCTTCCAAAGCCCGGCCTCCTGCCCTCGTTGTCTCTGGGCGCGGGGTACACCTTCACCTTCTTTGACTACGAAATCTGCGGCGCGTCCTGCGCGGGCGTAACGGGCAGCACGCACGGCCCGCACATCCTGGCCCGCACGCGCGTGCGCGCACCTGTCAAACTTATCGCCGAGGCGCGTTACCAGTGGGACCTCGACACCGACCTCGACGGCCTCGACACAAGCGGCTTCGAGGTCAACCTGCTCTTCCCGTTCGAGTTGTGATTCCCGCGGCTCAATCCATCGGGCAATCCGCACAGAAAGGATGAACTCCCATGTCCGAAGAAACCTGCGAGTTTCCGGCGTTTGAGATGCCGGGCGAACTGGTTCTCAAAATTCTGAAGCAATACAAAACCATCGCCGTGGTGGGCTTGAGCACGGACCCGGAAAAGCCCGCGCACTATGTGCCGAAATATTTGAAGGAACAGGGCTACACCATCATCCCCGTGCATCCCAAAGCAACGGAAATCCTCGGCGAAAAGGCGTACCCGGCGCTCGACGCCGTGCCCGTCCCCATTGATGTGGTCAATGTGTTCCGCCCGCCCAGCGAGCTGCCGGGCATCGTGGACGCAGCCATCCGCGTCAGAGCCAGAGCCGTGTGGGCGCAAGAGGGCATCGTGCACAATGAGTCCGCGGACAAAGCGCGCGCCGCTGGCCTGGATGTGATCATGGGCCGCTGCATGCTCAAGGAGCACAAGGCGATGATTGCCAACCAGTAACGACAGGCCGGAGGGGTTTTGCGCCATGAATTATGCAGGCATTATCGGAACGGGCAGATATCTGCCGGACCGAGTGGTGGAAAACGCGGAACTCGAACAGCGCCTGGGCCTGGAACCCGGCTGGATCGAGGAAAAGACGGGCGTGCGCCAGCGCCGCCGCGCGGCGGACGATCAGGCCCCGAGCCACCTGGCGGCGAACGC
>JAGUYV010000222.1 GCA_020061125.1 bacterium
ATCGTGGCCCCGGACCTCGAGATGCCGGGCATGAGCGCTGCGGCCTGGGCCAGCCCGATGAGCAGCGGCACGCTCCACGCGCTGTGCTGCAACTCGCCTTCGCCCTCGCGCACCCGGCCCGCGACAAACAGAAACGCGCCTGTGACGAGCAGGCAGGTTGCGGGAACCCTGATGCTTGAGAACGCGTCATGAATCACATCGTTGAGCGCCACCCCGGCGATGCCCGCAGGCACGGTTCCCACCATGAGCCAGGCCGCGTAGCGCCACGCCTCGGCCTGCGTTCCCGTCCACACAAATCCGGACCCTGGGTCCGCGGGCGCGCGCCCGGCCAGCGCCAGAACCATGTTCGCAATGTCCCTGCGGAAATACACGAAGATCGCGAACAGGGTGCCAAGGTGCAGCATCACATCAAAAAACACCATAGGCTCGCGCAAGCCCATGAAGTGCTGCATGATGGCCAGGTGCGCGCTGCTGCTGATGGGGAGAAATTCCGTGAGGCCCTGGGCCAGGCCCAGGATCAAAGCGTTCAGCCAGTTCATTTTCCGTCTCTTTTCAGCTCTTCAAGCGCGTGGCGCGCGGCCTCGCACACTGTGGGGTCTTCATCCAGCAGGCATTGGCTGATGGGGTCCACGGCGCGCTTGTCCTTGAGTGCGGCCAGGCTCTTGATGGCGCTGGTTTTGACCCACCAGCTCGGGTGTTCGAGGTAGCTCACCAGCTCGACGACATCGTCGTCGGTGAAGGGCCTGTCTATGCCCAGCTTTTTGAGCGCCTTGCGCGCGGCCTGCCGCACCCTGGGGTTGAAGTCCAGAACAAGCGCCTTGAGGCGATCCACAGCCACGCGATCCCCGAGCTTCGCCAGAACGCCGACGGCTTCCACCTTGCCCTGCCACTGCACATTGCGGAGTTCGCGCAGGAAGTCCGCGACCTGTCGCGAGGTGGCGTGCCGGGACAGCATGCGCACGGCGTAGCGGCGTCTCTTGTCGTCTTCGCTCAACAGGTCCTGGAACAGGTCGTCCAGGTCCGAGCGTTTGCGCCGGGGCGCGCTGTTGGCCGCGGGCGGAGTTGTGCGGTGTTGTTTGGAGACGGGCCGTCCCCTCCTTCCGCGGCGACTTCGCGCCGCGCGCGTGTTGTGATGATTATACCCCAATTCCCGATCGTGCCAAGGTTGATACCGGGGCATGCAATGAAAATCGAAAGGCGCGCAGGCCCCGGATTTGAAATTATGGCGGATTCCGCACAGGGGAGGGGCGCGGCATTAAAATATAGTGTTACCGGAATAACGGCAGGCTGCGCTTCGGGCGCTATGTTGAGAGGGCGATTCCATGGCGGATGTGATAATCAAGAACGGGACCGTGATCACCGGCTCCGGGAAATCCGCGTTCAAGGCGGATGTGGTCATCAGCGGGGATTGGATCGAGTCCATAGAAAAAGCACCCGTGCCGGCAAACAACGGCGCGCGCGTGATTGACGCGCAGGGCAAAGTGGTGTGCCCGGGCATCATAGACTCGCATTCGCACGCGGACTTGAGCGTGCACCTGCCCAACCAGGCCGAGCTTCTCGCGCCCCTGGTCATGCAGGGCATCACCACCTTCATCGGCGGCAACTGCGGCATGTCCCTGGCGCCCATTACGGACCGTTTCTATCCCGAGCTGCAGATGTATCTCGAAGGCTTCACGGCGCGGCCCCTGGACGGCAATGTGTCCTGGCGCAGCATGAACGGATTCATGGAACACATCGAAACCAACGGCACGCTGCTGAACACGGCCCTGCTGGCCCCGCACGGGCTGATTCGCATAGACGCCATGGGCATGGCCGCGCGCGCGGCCACGCTCGATGAAAAGCGCCGCATGGAGCGCACCCTCGAGGAGTGCCTGGACGCGGGCTGCATCGGCATGTCCACCGGCCTCCAATACATGCCCGGCCTGCAGTGCGACACCCGCGAGCTTATCCATCTGGGCAAGGCGCTCAAGAAATACGACGGCATCTACGCAAGCCACCTGCGCACCTACATGAACGCGCTGGACAAGGCCGTGAACGAACTTGTGGCAGTGAGCCGCCGCAACGACATCCGCGGGCAGATCTCGCACATCTTCTGGGTGCCGGACATGGGCCTGCTCGGCCCCGTGGTGCGCTATTTCGCGCGCCGCATGATTGATTTGTCCAGGCAGTTTGTGCTGCCCGTGAAGATGGATGCGGAGATTGAAAAGATCGCAAACCGAATCGCAAAGCTGCGCCGCCGCGGCATCCGCATCGGCATGGATGTCATGCCCACCACGACCACTTTCACGCACCTGCTCGCATATTTCCCCCCATGGGTGCTGGAAGGCAACAGGGACGATGTGGCCGCGCGCCTGTTGAGCAAGCGCATCCGCCGCCAGATGCGCCGCGACATCGAGTTCGGACAGATGGTGTGGCCGCACACGGGCCGCAACTCTTGGTCCCTGAACCTGTTCAAACTGCTCGGGTGGGAAAGCACGCGCATCATGAGCGTGGTCACGGAAAAGAACCGCAAGTACGAGGGCATGCGCATCGCCGACATCGCGGCCGAGCAGGGCAAGCACCCGTTCGACGCCATCTGCGATCTGCTCGTGGACGAGGAGGGCCGCATTCTCGTGTTCTCGTCGCTGGGCGAACCCGAGGACCGGTTCACCGAGCAGTCCATCTTCGCCGCGCTTTCGTCTCCGGATGTGTCCATCAGCACGGACACCATCCTCATGGGATTCGGCAAGCCCTCGCACCTGTTCTACGGCGCGTATCCGAAATTTTTCTCGCGCTATGTGCGCGAAATGCACATGCTGAATCTCGAGACCGCGGTGCACAAGGTCACGGGCCTGCCCGCGCGGCATTTCAACCTGCGCAAGCGCGGGTTCATCCGCCAGGGCTACTTCGCCGATGTGCTGGTTTTCGACCCGGACGCGATTTCGCCCAATGTGGATTTCAACCACCCCGTGGGCCGGCCGTCGGGCGTCGAGCATGTATTCATCAACGGCAAGCATGTGGTGGACGGCGGCGAGTTCCGCAAGGGCGTGGTCGCCGGACAGCTTATCCGCAACAGCGCGTAATCGCGCCCGCTATTTTTTCAGTTGAGCAATGACATAATCGGCGTACAGGCCGGCGGCGTCTAGGCCGCTGGTTTCGCGAATGCCGCGGAACCCGCCGAAGGCGGAGACCTCGAGGGCCAGGGGGCCGCGGGGCGATTCGATGATGTCCACGCAGGTGAATGTCAGGTTGAAGGGCGCCTGGGCGCGGCGCGCGATTTCGATGGTTTCCGCGGACGGCTCGAAGGGTTCGTAGCGGCCGCCCGACGCGGTGGTGGTGTTCCACGAGCCGCCTCCGCTGCACCGGGCGTAGGTGGTGAGGTATTCGCCGCCCAAAAAAGCCACGCCCAGGTCGCACCCTTCATGGTCCTCGATTTTCTGGATGTACATGACCCGGTTTTCCTGCTGATAGGCGTGCACCTGATCGCGGGCGTCCGGCCCGCGCGCGATGACTTTCATGCCCCGCGCCTTGGAGGTGTACATGGGTTTGAACACCGCCGAGCCGTATTCGTTGAGCGCGTTCAGGGCTTCGTCCATATCCTCGGTGATGGTGGTGGGCGGCATGGGAATGCCGGACAGGCGCATGGTCACGGTGCAGCTCAAACGGTCCATGACGCGCATCATGGACAGGGGCGGCGAGAAAACGGGCAGCCCCTGCCCGTGCAGCAGGCGCAGCATTTCAAGCCGGTCCAGGAGGTCCGGAGAATACCGCGCCCCGATTTTCTTCACGATCAGCGCGTCCAGGTCCAGGAGGTTGGTTTCTCCGAACCAGGCCGCGCCCTCATTCACATCCACACGCACGCGGTCCATTTCCACAAGCATGCGAAAGCCCGTGCGCTCGGCCACGGCGTCGGCCAGGCGTTCGCTGGACCAGCCGCCGGGGGTTCCCACCACTGCTATTTTCCATGTGTGCGAAGTCATCAGTAGTAAAGCGCCGCCTCGGGGAGTTTGAAGTCTTCCCACCCGCGTTCGCAGTGCGAACCGGCATGGGATGCGATACGCTCGAGCAGGAAATGGGCGCGCAGGAACATGGCGCGCGCAAAGGGTTCGTTCAGCTCGAAGCGCGTGGAGGTGTAGAACGAGCGCGCCAGGGCCAGGGCCATGCGGGACTCGAAGGTGCGGTCGTCCCACTCGCGGGCCACGGTTGCGGCGAAGTCGTACAGGGTGCGGATCTGGGCGTTCAGCCGCCGCCTCATGCGCGTCTTGAACACCGGAATGCGGAAGTGCGAAATGATGAGCACGGCCATGTCCTGTACATAATCGGCGTAGGCCGAGCGATGCAGATCTATATAGTGAACCTTGTTGGAGTCGGGGTTGTAAACGATGTTGTTGAGATTGAAGTCGCCGTGAATGAGCACGGAGAAGGGAGGGGCGAGCGCGTTCTGGATCTCCATGCAACCGTCGAGAAGCTGCTGGGTGGAAGCGGAGCGGGCGTCGCCCACGGCGGTTTCCGGGCGCATGAAATGAGGGTAGACCTTGCGCACATCTTTGAGCCGCGCGGGGATTTGCTCGATGTAGTCAATGCGTGGCGGCTCGGGCGTGCGGGTGGCGGTCCAGACCGCGCCGGTTGTGCTCTTGAGAGCGGCGGTGGCGCGAGCGAGCAGGGCTTCGTCCGCGTTCAGCAACACCTCGTCGAAGGTGTGTCCGGGCAGGAACTCGATGAGCATGCCCGCGGTTTCGCCGGTTTCGCGGTAGCTAATCACACGAGGGGCCAGGCCCGGAGCCAGGTCCGCCCAGCGGTCCAGGCCCGCTTTTTCCGCGCGCATTTTCGGAATTGCGCCTTCCTTGAAAATGCCGTCCCTTCGGCGTTCTTCCGTGGCGCCCTGCTCGATGCGGCTCACGCGGCATCCCGAGCGCGTGCCCAGGATCGCTTCCAGATCCATGTCGGCCATGGATGTGTCGAACCCGGACTCCTCGAGGTTCTGCCGCAGGGCTTCGAACTGGTGGATTTTGATCTTCTGCCCGAGGATGGAAAAGATCAGGGCTTCGCCGATGTTGAGCAGGGAATCGCCCATGCGCTCGAAGTAGCGGAAGATGAAAAGAATGGTGAGCAGGGTCTGGCTGTCGCCGCCGGAGTTCATCTCGGCGAGGATGCGGTCGAAGTAGATTTTGAACAGGCGGTCGAGTTCGGGTTCCGCGCGGCAGATGGCCAGCGCGTCGGCGAAGCTGCGGTTTTCGAAGGCCTCGGCCACGCCCGCGATGGTGTTGCTGATCACGGAAAAGCATTCGGCGTGGTTGTAGTTTTCGAGTACGGCCGGGTCTTTGAGATGCGCAACCTGTCCGAGGATGTTGATGCAGTTGTCGGCGATGCGTTCGAGGTTGACCGCGCCGATCTGGATGCCGCGGATTTCGCTGATGGCGTCCGGGCGCATATTTTTGCCCGCGCCGATGAGCGCGTAGCACTGGTTTTCGATGGTGTTCTTGAGGTTGTCCACATAGTCGTCGCGGGCGGTGATGCGGTCGTGGCCCGCGGCCGTGGGGTTTTTCATCCACTCATAGGTGGCGTTGACCAGGCTGTGGGTCTCGAGGGCGATGAAGCGGAAGTTTTCGTGCAGTCCGTCGAAGAGGATCATGGTCAGGAAATGGCGAGGGACTCCTTGTCGGGCGCGGCAGGGTCCGAGCCGGGTTCTTTCCACATGATTTTAATCTGGATGGTGGAGTCGGCGCCCTTGCGGCGGGCGCGCACGGACAGGTGGAGCAGGCCGCTTGGCGCGAGGATCATTTCATCGTCGCCGGACGCGAACCGGATTTCCCCTTTGGCCATGCCCTTGCGCAGTGCCTTGAGATATTCGCCGATGCTGGCGGCGTCGTGCAGGGCCTCGTATTCGAAATTTTCCTTGGCGGCCATGGCGTGTGTCCTCCGGTCCGGATCAGGCGTGCAGGCGCTCGCGGTACTCGTTGATGACATCCGCGCGATCCATATTGGCGATGATGAGGTTCTTGCGCGTGTCCAGGTCGTCCCATGCGGGCTGCACGCCGATCTCGCGGCCCGCCTTGCTTTTGACCTGGAGCGCGGGCGGGCGCACCTTCTCGCCCAGGTGCGTGTCGTCGCCCATGAAAATCAGCATGCGCCGGTGTCCGGGCGGATGCTTGCTGTTTGTGCGCACCACCACGGAAATCAGAAAATCGGTGAGCGTGTGGGACTGCGGGTTCCACACCTCGAGGCCGTTGACATCGTAATCCGCCAGCAGAATGGGCCAGAACTGCTCGGGGTGCGGAATCACGATGCGCGCGCCCAGGCCGCGGGCCTCCTCGATGATCTCCACGGTGCGGTAAAAATACTTCATGGAAAACTCGGCCTTGACGATGAGCTTGACGGCCTTGAGATAGCTCTGCGCGCGCCGGATGGCGCGATCCCCGTATGCCGGCGCCAGGGCGTCGAACCAGTCCCGCAGCAGCTTGTTCTTGAGGGACAGGGGCGGGACTTTTTCAAGGTTGCGATCAAGCAACTCCATGAGTTTTTTTGTATAGACCCGGCAGAACTTGATTGTCTCTTTGTCCGCGCCGGTCTCCTCGACCGCGGCTTCGATGCGGCGCTTGTCGGGCTTGACGATGGTGTCCAGCATGTCGAAGAGCTGGGACGAGCGGTACCTTGCGGTGTAGGCGAGCATGGACACGAGGCGGGACGCCCTGGCGCCGCGGTCCGCGGTCATGTGCAGCAGCAGTTGCACCTTCTGGTTGAAGCGCGTGGAGAAGCAGTCCACCTCCACGCCCGAGTATTCGCCGATTGTCAGGAGGACATTGTGCTGCGTGGGAATGATGAGCGCGTTGTGCGCGTTGGGGAACATGGCGCGGATGCGCTGCTCGATGAGATCCAGGGGCACGAACTCGGGGTGCCAGTGCACGGCCAGCAGATCTTCCTGGTGCGGGAACACCTCGGGCGGGGTGACGATGCGGCGGCGCTGCTCCTCGTCCAGATCCGTGCTCACCGTTTCCCAGAAGATGCGCTCATCCTCGTCCGTGATGTCCTCGACCAGGCGGTCAATGTCCAAGACCGCGCGGTTGTTGCCGTCAACCGGTTCCATAACAGGCTCCCTGCGGAAAGTGCGAATCGCGCGCGCGTGCTTTGCGCCATTTCATTATAAACGCTTTGGACGCGCGCGCGGCAATATTTGTGGGATGCGTTCCGCTTTACATGCCGCCGCCCGGTTCCTACAATAAGAAAACCGGACGCCCCTCCCCCTTGCAGACCCGTTCCGGAGGCCTGTGGCGCATGCTTAACTACTACCAGTTGCTTGACCTCGAAGATTTCGCGCCCGCGGAAGAAATCCGCAGGGCGTACCGTGAGCGCGCGCGGCAGTATCATCCCGATCGCGTGAACACGCTCGGCCCCAAACTGCGCGCCATGGCCGAGAGCGAAATGGCGGTCATCAACCAGGCATACGAGCAGTTGAGCGATCCGGAGCTTCGGGAGGAGTTCGACGCCTGGCTGCGCCTTGCGCGCGAGGGCAAGGCGTTCAAGGGTTGCGCGCGGTGCGGCCTGGAGTTTGCGCCGCCCCCCGGCCATGAGCTTGTGGCGCTGTGCCCGGCGTGCAGGCGCTTCGGG
>JAGUYV010000286.1 GCA_020061125.1 bacterium
GCACCCGCACGGCGGCCCCTCTGCCAGCACCACCATGTGCCCGAGTTCGCCGCCCGTGAAATTCTTGCCGTGAATCAGGTTCCCGTTCACGATTACCCCGCCGCCGATGCCCGTTCCCACCAGGAACCCGGCGATGGTGTTCGTGCCGCGCGCAGCGCCCAGCGCAAACTCGCCCAGCATGCCCAGATTGACATCGTTGTCCACAAAAACCTGCGTGGACAGATGCTTTTCCATGGTTTTCTTCACGGGCACATTGTGCCATTTGAGGTTGGGGCTGAACAGGGCCGCGCCCGTGTTCTGGTCCACGGGGGACGGCACGCCCATGCCCAGGCCGCCGCATTTTCCGGCTGAAAGCCCGGCCTGTTCGAGAGCCTCGTTCACGGTTTCCGCGCACCGCCGCATGACCGCGTCGAACCCCTTTTTCCCCTGCGTGCTCTTTTTGCTCGAACCCAGCACCGCGCCGGTTTCGTCCGTCACCACCGTGTATATCTTGGTTCCGCCCAGATCCACGCCGATCATGGGTTTGCTGAAAAGTGTGTTTTTCGCCATGGGGTTGCCTCGTCTCCTTGCATAAAATCGCTTTTAGTGTACCCGCATCGGTTCCAAAACACAACCGCCAGGAAATCTCGCGTGCGCGCGTATAATGTGTTGTGCCGAACAAATTGCGGGGTTGAATCGTTAATCCGTGCGGGAAGGATCGGGAGACAGGTGCTGTTGAAAAAGTGCGGGGGCGAAAAAACGCAGGGTACAGGCAACGCTTTCCTTGCGGAAAGCGACCCAGTCCCCGGTTTTTTCGCAGCCTTGCGAATGCATGAGTCACATCCTCGATAGGCGAAGGGCTTTTTCAACAGCCCTAAACAGGCAGCTTTGCCGATACATAACCAGCGCAATTGGAAGGGGAAAAGGTAATTGTGATTTTTGTCACATCTAAATTCTAACTTGTGATTTATAGTATACTGGACTATAGATTAAATAAGTAACAGAAAGAGCAACAAAGGGCAAAGATTACGAGAGATGCCTTTGCGGGGCATAATTTCTTATTAGAACCGACGAAATAATCAAGGGGACTCGAATGAAATTTACCGGGAAGAGGATGCGCCTCAAACGCGGCGTGCGCGGAGCATTTGCCGTGCCGCGTTTCGGGCCGGTGACAATCACCACCGCGCGCCGCGTGGTTCCGGCGCTGCTGATTCTGCTTATGGCCGCATCCGGCGTGGCGCACGCCGCGGTGACTTCGGTTACGGCCGTGAAGACAGGAATCGGCAGCGGGGCCAAATTCCTTGGCAGAGGCGGACCGCGAGAAGTCTTCGCCATCCAGATGGTGGACGATGGTTCGGGAGATACATTTACACAATTCACCTTCACGCTAATTGACGGCGGAACAGGCATCCGGACCCGCGACATTGCCGCTCTGGGCAACACCGCAGGCAGCGGAATCACGATTTTCAAAGACAACAACGGGAACCAGCAGCTTGACGCCGGCGACACGCGCGTGGATGTCACCACGCCAGTAGCGTGGCCTGGCTCGGATTTTGACGGCAACAACGACGAGTCGGACTCGATCACAATACAGATTGCCCCCGCGGCACAGGCGATTCCGGGGG
This sequence comes from bacterium, assembly GCA_020061125.1. Lineage (GTDB taxonomy): Bacteria > UBP15 > UBA6099 > UBA6099 > DSWB01 > DSWB01. The sequence goes on from JAGUYV010000286.1 coordinate 1,605, forward strand.
GAGCCACAGTAAACTACCTGATATGCGTTGCCGCTGATGCTGATTTGGGCGCTGGCCGCACATCGCAGTTCCAGCTTGACGCCAACACCCTGGTCACGGGAACCGGAGTGGACGGACCCGCGGCCAACGCAACCACGGACACCGTCACTTCGGAAGTAACCGCCCCCACGATTTCATCGGTCACCACAATGGATGACGACGGCGACGGGCAGCTCGACGCGCTCAAAGTCGTGTTTTCCGAGAATATGTGGGATTATTCCTATGAATTCTACGCCGCGACAGGGTTGTCGGTAACGCTTGTCACGCTCACCGGAACACTCATGAATCCCGTGAGTGTTGTTGATACACCGAACGATACCATCTGGTACATTGGAATCACGGAAGCTCCGAACAACACCGGCGTTAAGCCGGATTTTGTGACAGCCACGGCAAAAATGCTCGATTTCGCCGGGAACGCCGTCGGCAACTACAATTCCGCCGCAATCACGGAAGTTGACGGCGCGCCTCCTGTCATGACTGCCGCAGCCACCATGGACAGCAACCTGGACGGCACCATTGACATGATGAAGGTCACCTTGAGCGAAGCCGTCACGGATGCGGGATTCAGCAACGCAAACTGGACCGTGAGCGACACCTCGGCCATCGCCGCCGCGCTGCAAAACCCTGCGGGCGACACCGCCAACGACAGCATCATCTACATCGGCATTACAGCAACCAAAACAAACGACACGGACATCATCGGTGAAGTTTACGACATAACGGTCACAGGCGGCACTCTCAAAGATGCGGCCAACAACTTTATCCGGAACGCCGCTTCGGGCAATGTCACGGAAACCGACGGCGCCGCACCCATCCGCTTGACCTCCGCTTCACGCGACACGGACAGCGACGGGTATTTGAACACTCTCGATCTGGTGTTTTCCGAATCCCTCACCGGGACCGGGCAGATCGGCGACTGGACCCTGACCGACGCAAACGCGGTTACAAATCTTTTATCCGGACTCCTGGATGCAAATGTCACCATGTCCGGCGCAACACTCACCCTGACGCTTGCGGACACAACTGGCACCACGGGCGCGCCCACTTATTCCTACGCCAAACTGGGCGGAGACAACCTTCGCGACGGAGTGGGCAACGAAACCCCTGCGTTTGGCCCCACCGCGGCCACTGACTATGCGGCGCCAATTCTCATCAGCGCCAAATCCTATGACTCGGATGCGGACAGTTATCTGAACCGGGTGGATTTCAAATTTTCGGAATCCCTGACCGGCGCGAACCAGATTGGGGACTGGACGCTCGTTGATGCGGACACGACAACCGATCTGCTATCCGGGCTTGCGGATCCGGATGTGTCAATTACGGGGGCCACGCTTACAATCACGCTGGCGGACAATTCCGGCACCACCGGCCCTCCCACGCTGTCGTACGCCAAACTGGGCGGAGACAATTTGCGAGACGGGCCTGGCAACGAGACCCCTGCGTTCGGTCCTTCCGCAGCCACGGATATGGCCTATCCCGTGTTGAAAAGCTCATCAGCCCTGGATTCGGACACGGACGGTTATCTGAATACTGTCAACCTGGTGTTTTCCGAACCCCTGGCCGGCGCCGGGCAGATCGGCGACTGGACCCTGACCGACGCGGATACGGCCACAAACCTTTTGTCCGGACTCACGGACACGAATGTCACCATATCCGGCGCCACGCTCACCTTAACGATGGCGGACACCACCGGCACCACGGGCGCGCCGTCCTACGCTTATGCAAAGCTCGGCGGGGACAACCTGCGCGACGCAGGCGGAAACGAAATCCCGGCCTTCGGCCCGGCCAATGCAACCGATTATGCGCCGCCCGTCATTATGACGGTTTCTTCCGACACGCCATTATCCGCTTCCAATCTCCAGAACGGGTCCAACCTCACCATCACATTCAGCGAAGATGTGACCATTGTGCCCGCCAACATCACGGCCGGGGATTTCGTCACCACCAGCGGTTCCTGGCACGGCGGCGCAACCGTCAGCTATGTGGACGGTCCCGGCAATGCAATCACGGCGCAACTCACATCGTCCACCACGAGCAACGACTGGGCGCGCGGCGCAACATTTGACCGCTCGGGCGCGCCTCTGGCAAACGCGGATTCCATCGAGGATGCCGCGGGAAACGACTCCGTTGCCAACGCAGCCATAAACCCCATCGTGTCTGGCCTGCTGCTCAAACCATACATAACGGCCATCGCCACCCTGGACGACGACCATGACGGACAGATTGACGCTCTCAAGGTCACTTTTGATCGCAGCATGAGTGATGTGACTTTCACCAACGCCACGGGTTGGACAAGCACCGGCGGTCTCGCGTTCACGGGTTCCCTGTTGACTCCCGTCACCAGCGAAACCGACACCGCAAACGATGAAATCATGTACATCGGCATTACGGAAGCCGGACAGAACACGGATCTGGTTCCCGACATCACCACCGACAACACCGTGGTACTTTCCGATGGCGCAAACACTCTGGCCGACACCCTTTCCGGGGACATTTCGGAGACGGACGGCTGCGCGCCCGTGATCGTGGAATCCAATGTTTCATTCACCGACGGCAACGGCGGAGTCGCCAAAATCGGCGACTCCATTGATGTTTTTATTTCCGGCGTTCCCACGGATGTGACTTCAATCGTGTTCACCTCGTCTTCGGCCGGAGACATTCTTTACGATGTGGCCACGGCCACGCTGGTCGGGTTCAATGACGCCGGCACGGCGCCGGATGCGGCCGCGGGCAATAACACCTGGAGCGCCAGGTTCGTTGTGGCCGACTCTGCGGATGTTTCCGGCTCGGGCGTGGATTCCGCAGCTTACGGCATTGAAGTGTATCTCACGGATTCCTCTGGATTCACCTATTCCACGACCACCACCACAAATCAGTTGAATGTGGACAACATCGCGCCGTCCGTAACCGAGGACAAAATCAGCGTGACCATCAGCACGGACGGGGGCGCGGCCGGAGTAGCCGGCATTTCCGATGTGGTGGATGTGTTCGTTGACGCCAGCGCTGCGGGCGACACCCTGGGCAGCGTGAACCTCACCAGCGCGGGCGCCGGGGATATACTGTTCGACCTGGCTTCGGCCGTGGATCAGGCGTTTCTGGACGATGGCACCGGCAACGACGGCGCAGGCGGAGACGCCACATGGAGCGCGCGGTTCACGGTCGCGGATTCCACAACCGTCGCAGGCAGCGGCACGGACACCGCTTCTTTCCCCATTCGGGTGACATTCACCGACAATGCCGGAAACAGCGGATCAGCAATTGGTACAACCAATTTCTTGAATGCGGACAATATCGCTCCCTCGGTTACAGAAAACAAAATCACCTACTCTTTCAACCTGGACAATGGCGCGGCGAATGTTGCGGGCATTTCCGATGAAGTCAATGTGTTTGTGGACGCAAGCGGGGCCGGGGACACCCTTGGGAGCGTGGCGTTCACCAGCGCCGCGGCCGGGGATATCCTTTTCGATCTGGCCACCGGCACAATGGTTGCGTTCAACGACAGCGGAACGCTTCCCGACACGGGGGGCGGCGACGCCACCTGGAGCGCGCGGTTCGGCGTGGCCAGCGCC
>JAGUYV010000009.1 GCA_020061125.1 bacterium
GCGCGCTCGAGCCTGCGCCACAGGCACGATCCCGGCTCGCGCGACAGCGCCAGCAAATCTTCGTCGCTCAACCCCACGGGCAGCGAACGCAGCGCCGCGAGCAGGTTCAGGTTGTCGCCGGGATGCGCCAGAAAATTCACAATGCCGAGCAGGTCCAGAACTTCGCGGCACTCGAAGAATCCGAACCCGCCCACGGTGCGGAACGGCACGCCCTCGTCACGCAGCGCTTCCTTGTAGTCGTCGAGTTTTGTGCGCGCGGCGAACAGCACGGCGATGTCGCGGTACGCATAGCCTTCGCGCGCCAGCATGCGGATGCGGCGCGCCACGGCCGCGGCGTCGTCCACGGGTTCGCCCTCCGCGTCTTCCTGCGCGGGATCCTCGGACACCAGGAATTCCACGGCCGCGTCCCCGCCGTCGTCCTCCCTGCGGCACTCGATCGGGAAGTACTCGATCCGCGCCTCGCCGCCGTCATCGGACGCGGCCGCGAACACATGCGGGAATATGGTGTTGAAGAACCGGATCAGGCCCTCTCGCGACCTGTAGCAGATGTCCATCTCGATGCGGCCGCCGCCCCGGTTGGACTGCACAATGTCCGTGCGCGCCCGGTCAAACACCGCCACATTGGCCCCGCGGAACGCGTAAATGCTCTGCTTCTCGTCGCCCACCACAAAAGTGTTGCTGGAAAGCGAACCGGAGCTTTCGTCCGCGGCCAGCAGCCGCATGATGCGCCACTGGATGTCGTTGGTGTCCTGGAACTCGTCAATGAGAATGAAGCGGAACCGGTCGCGCAGCGCGCGGCGGATGGCCGCATTGCCTTCGAGCAGATCCAGAGCGCCCTGCTCGAGGTCGTCGAAGTCCAGCAGCGCGCCCGCGCCCTTGCGCCGCGCGTATTCCTCCATATAGCCCGTGAACAGCCGCGCCAGATGGATCGCGGCATGGGCCGCGAACCGGTCCTTTGCCGTGAACTGGAATTCGGCGAGTTCGCGCGCAAGGTCTCGGCATTCCCCCAGAACCGCCTTCACGCCTTTGATGTCGTCCCATTTTTTCGAACTGCCGCTCTGCAGATTCACGGCCAGCAGGGGCGCGAGGTCCAGGCCCCTGCCGTGCGCGATATCCTCCAGCGCGGCGCGCGCCGCTTCAGCAGTTCCATACAGTTTGTCCGTGGGGTCCGAGCAATGGAATGCGTCGAGCCGCTGGAGCAGATCACGGCAGCGTTCGCGCGTGCCCGCGCCGTCCGCGAACTCGCGCGCGAGCGCCTGAATGTGCGCCTCCATCTGCTCCGGGGACATGGTGCCCGCGCGCGCGGCCCACGGCATGGCCGCGTGCCGCCTGCCGAGCAGGGACTGGAGCGCATTCGCAACCTGCCCGCGGCTCCACAGCCGGGACAGGGCCGCCAGGTCCGGATCCGCGGCGCGGTCTTTGCGCTCGATGAAGGTATCGAGGCACTCGGCGCGCAAAAGCGCGGCTCCCGCCTCGTCCAGCACTTCGAAGGACGGGTCCACCCCCGCTTCGATGGGGAACTCCCGCAACAGGCTTGAGCACAGTGCATGGAAAGTGGAGATGCAGGGATTGCGGAACTGTTCGAGCTGTTCCTCCCATGCCCTGGTTTCGTCTCCGGGCCGCGCCGCCGCAATGATCTCCGCGAATGACCGGCGCAAGCGTATCTTCATTTCCGCGGCCGCTTTTTCGGTGAAGGTGAGGGCCAGGATGCCGCTGATTCCTGCGCGGCCCTCGCGGAGCGCGCGCAAATAGCGCTCCACAAGCACGCGCGTCTTGCCCGTGCCCGCGCCCGCGGTCAGGGATATGTGCCGGTCCAGGTCCAGCGCCTGCAGTTGTTTTTCGTTCAGGTCCATCAATCCGTCACCAGGGGCCGCGGCAGGTAAATGCCGGGCAGGGAGGCGGCCGCCTCGCGCAGTTCATCCGCGCCCGCGCTCTTCATTCGGCAGGTGCGACCGAGTTCGCAGTATTCGCATTGTTTGCGCTTCGGGTCCAGAATGTCCGGGTTGAAATGTCCGGCGAGTATGGCCTGGAGCGCGGCGCGGATGTTTTGAATGACTTTGACGGTCAGAATTTCGTCGAAAGCCTCGTCGGGCACGAATCCTTTTTTCGCGGCCGAATTCACGGCGTTGCCGCCCTGTGACTTGGGATCCCTGAATTCTTCGGACCCGAAGATGGCGAATTTGCCTGTGAATTTGGACACGCCGCTCAAGGCGTACAGGGCGCCGCCCGCGGCGCGCCATTGCGGTCCCAGCGCGCGGCCCGCGAGGATCATGTACACGGGCAACTGGAAATCGCGGCCCGTGTTCACGGCGTCGAACATGTCCGCCTGTGTCACGCCCGGCTTGCCTGCGTAGGTCTTGTAATCCACCACAAAAAACAGCCCGGGGCTGCCGGGCGCGAGGTCTATGCGGTCCACCTTGCCCTTGATGAAAAACCGCGCGCCGTCGTCAAGCGTTATTTCCAGAGGCGGCCCCTGGAGGCGCGCCGGATCCGGGTCCCGCGCCGCGGCCCGATCGTCGAACGAGGATTCTATGTAGCGGGGGCGGCACCAGTCGCGGTCCCGCGCCTCGAAATCCAGGAACGCTTTGAGCGCGCCCGGCGCCATGTCCGCGCGCACATGGCCCGCCAGCCCGGAAAGCAGCGAGTCCCGCCAAGCATTCCAGAACACGCCCGAGAAGCGCAGCGCGCGGAGTTGCCTTTCAGCTATTTCCGCGAGCCGCCGTTCGGCCTGCTCCCGGCCCGGGCCGTCCGCGGGAACCGGCGCGATGCGGTCCGCGATCTCGTCGTACCGCTCCCGGTAAAACTGCTCCACCACCGCGTGCAGCAGGGTGCCGCGGTCCAGCGCGGTGAGGTCTTCCTCCACCTCTTCCATGGCCTCGATGCCCAACAGGCGCGACACGAAAAACCGGAACGGGCAGCGCGCGTACGCCTCGAGGGCCGTGACGCCCATGCTGTTGCC
>JAGUYV010000384.1 GCA_020061125.1 bacterium
CGTGTGTCCGTGGGTTGCGGTGGCGAAGGCGGTGGAAGCGAACCCGTCGAATGTTGCGGCGTCCACGGCGGTGAGTAGAGACCCGTCACCCACGAAGTAAGTGGCTGTTGCATTGCCTGTGGTTGTGAACCCGCCTGCGGTGACCGTGCCCGTAGCCGCAGTGATGCCGCCGTCTGTGACCAGGCCGCCCTGCACTGTGAGTGCGCCGGTCATGGTGCCGCCTGTGCTGGCCATGTAGCCCGTGTGCCCGTGAGTTGCGGTGGCGAAGGCGGTGGAAGCGAACCCGTCGAATGTTGCGGCGTCCACGCTTGAGAGCAGAGAGCCGTCGCCCACGAAATAGGTTGCCGTGGCGTTGCCTGTGGTGGTGAAACCCCCGGCGGTGACTGTGCCCGTGGCCGCGGTGATGCTGCCGTCGGTGACCATGCCGCCCTGCACTGTGAGTGCGCCGGTCATGGTGCCGCCTGTGCTGGCCATGTAGCCTGTGTGCCCGTGAGTTGCGGTTGCGAAAGCTGTGGAATCCATGCCGTCCAAAAGATTCGCGTCCACATTTGTTACATAAGCGCCATCGCCCATGAAGTAGGTTGCCGTGGCGTTGCCTGTGAGCGTTATGCCGGCGGCGGAAATGGTGCCCGTGGCCGCGAAGATGTCATTGGCGGTCATGATGTTGCCTTCGACCGTAAGATTTCCGGTCATGGTTCCGCCTGTGGACGCAACATACCCAGTGTGTCCGTGGGTTGCGGTGGCGAAAGCCAGGGAATCCATGCCGTCCAGCAGATTCGCGTTTACATTGGACAGGAAAGCGCCGTCGCCCACGAAGTAGGTGGCGGTTGCATTGCCCGTGGTGGTAAATCCGCCCGCGGTTATGGTGCTTGTGGCGGCGGTGATGGCGCCCGAAGAGGTGATGGTGCTGCCTACAATGAGCGGGCCGGTCATGGTGTCGCCGGTTTTGGAAACCGCGCCACTGGCCGTGACGCCGGTGAGGAATGAGCCGTTGCCGAAGAAATAGGCCGCCGTGGCGTTGCCCGTGGTGTTGAATCCTCCAGCGGTCACGGTGCCGGTCGCTGCGGTGATGTTGCCCGAAGATGTGATTGCGCTGGCCACAACGAGCGGGCCGGTCATGGTGTCGCCGGCCGTGTTCACGAATCCCTGGGTGTTCAACGCATAGGGCGCGGACAGTAGCTGTTCGCGCGGTGTCAGCGTGGTGCCGGCCACATTCACTTCCAGATACACGCTTGTGTTTTCCCAATCAATGAGCGCGATGTCCGTGTCGCATGTTCCCGCGGCCACGGCCCCGATGGCGTGGCTGAACCGGCCATACGCCACGGTCACGGATGTGGTCTCCGAACACAGCAGCGCGCCGCCCACGCTGTTGTCGTACAGGCTGAATGTCATGTTCAGAGCGCCGTTCACGGGCACGCCATTGTTCTTGAGATAGCCCTGGTAGTTGAACTGCTGCGGCGCCGCAGCCTGGGCAAGGCCCCACACACATCCCACAACAAGAATAGCCGCAAATGCGGAAACAATGCGATTGCTACGCATGACGCACCCCTGATTTCTTGTGAAAAGCACAGACAAAAATTCTACGGACCATGCATTGATAGTAACATGCATCGTCAATGCGGACAACATTACAAACACTCTCTTATATGTGATGTATATCATATTGATAATCAGTAGATATTCTGATAAAATCGTGTCATGATGGCGAAATGCGCTCAAAAAACAATTGGTATTTCACGAATACTGGGATTTGTTGCGTTTGCGTGTCTTGTGGCCGCGCGGCCCGCCCTATGCGGAACCAAGACCGGCGGCGTTTATGAAATCACGAACGACACCGTGGCCGTGGCGGGCAGCACGGCGCTCTCGGGCGGAACTTACTCAATGATATCCAGCGCGGGCCAGGGTGCGGGGTTCGTGGATTTCTTCCAGTCGCTTGGCGTCTATGATACGGGCTATCTGCTTGAATCCGGATTCGTCAGCGGCATCGAGGCCGTGTTCGATGTGTTCACGCTCACGGCGACATCCACGGCGCCCGTGTCCGGCGGCTATCTTGGCGCGGGCGACGATGTGGTCCCCGGCGCGCGCATCAATTACACCATGGCGTTCCACAACGCGGGCCAGGCCGCCATTGACCCGTCGGACGCGGACAGCGCCGCACTGCTGCGCAACGCCATGCCCGCGCAGGTGCTTTTCGAGCCGGGCACCATCATGCTCAACGGCGTGGCCAAAACCGACGCCCTGGACGGGGACGAGTGCCATTACGACAGCGGCGCGCATGCCGTGGTCTGCAATGTGACCCTCACCGCGGGCGCTTCCGGCAACATCACATGGTCCGGGATTTTGCAGTAGCGGACGAAGCAAAAAACTTAATGAATTATGCGTGAAATGAAGAAATTATTTTTTTTAACAATACTAATAATGGCCGGGGCGGCCGCGCCAGCGCTTGCTTTGGGCACGGCCAGCGATACGGCCCTTGTTCCGGCCGCGTCCGTGGATCTGTACAACTACGCCACCTACACCGTCGGTTCCACCCTGACGCAGAGCGTCACGGCCACGCAGACCGTGCGCGCTGTCTATGGTCTGGCCACGGCCACATTCACCGAAGAGGCCGCCAAATCCGCGGCTGCGGGCGCAACCGCCACCTATGATTTCGCCATCCAGTATGTGGGCAACGCCACGGAGACTGTGTATGCGGATCTGGGCGCGCAGTCTTTCGGGGGCGCGGCCGGAACCACGACCGAATGGTCCGTGGCCGCGGAGCACACAGGCGTGGGCATGGTCTCCTTTGTGACCAGCGGCGGGGCCACAGCCGCGCAGGCCGGGGACTCCGCTCCGCTGTCCGGCATCGCGCCCGGAGCAACCGCGGCCGTGCGCCTGTACCACAAAACCGCGGCCGACGCCACGGACGGAGGTTCAAGTTCCTTCACCGTGTCCCTGCGAGTCACAGCCTATCCGGGCGCACCGTACACGGGCTTCAACGGCGTGGTGTACGGCGGCGCAACCACATGGTCCCGGCAGCTTGATTCCGGGACCGTGATCACAACGGTCAACGGCGTGGTCATAAACGCCACCAAAACCCTGGCCGTGGTTGCGCCCGCGGCGTATGTGTCCGCGGGCGGGGGCGCGGCGGACGCGGTTCCTGGAGCGCTGCTCAATTACACCCTGACATTCGCGAACAACGGCGGGCAGGCCGCGAACACGGTCATTGTCACGGACGCCTTGCCCGCCAGCGTCACCTATGTTCCCGGCAGCATCAAATCGTGCTTCACGGGCGCGGCGTGTGCGCCCATGGCAGACCCGGACGCGGACGGCGCGGACCCGGACTGCTACGCGTCGGGCGCGCCCGTAACGCAAATCATCTGTAACGCCGCCACGCTGTCCGCGGGCGGCGGAGGCCAGGTCACCTATTCCGTGACCATTGATTGATTCAATGAAACTATTTGGAATGCTGAACAAATCCGGAGTTATATTTTCAGGCATATTGCTATTCGTGTTGTTTGCGTGCGTGCGCGCTGTCGCGTTCACCCCGGCGGGCACGAACATCGCCATACCGAACCTGTCCATCACCGCGGACGGCGGGGCGGTCACGGTTTCGCAGCCCGCGAACCCGGCATCCGTGGCCGTGCTCGCGGTTTCGGGCGTGGCCTGGACCGCCACCCCCACCGGCGCAACCCTTGCAGCGGGCCAATCCGCAATCTACCAGTTCACATTTTCCCACAACGGAAACATCGGGATCAATCCGGTCAAGGACAGGTTCTACATCAGCGTGACAAGCGCGTGGCTGAACGGCGTGTATCAGGACGCAGGAGCCACTATCCCCGCTTCCGGCACCGTGGATCTGCCCCCGAATGCGGGCAATACATACACTTTTTATGCTAAAGTCACGGCCCCTGCCGGCGTTTCGGGCGTCACCGACACGCTCACGGCAACCGTGCACAACGATTATTACCAGAACAACGGCGCGAACGACCCGTTCGGCGATCCGGACCGCATTACAATGACGGTGGCCACCACCGTTCCGGACACCACGCCGCCCGTGCTCGCGCTTTCGTCGCCCCTGGCAAACAGCGCGCTCACCGTCAGCTCCGCATCCGTGACCGGAACCACGGAACCGGGCGTTTCGGGCGTGATTTCCCTGTCGCCGTCGGGCGCCACCGCCGCGCTGGTAGTGTCCGGCGCGGGCGCGTTCTCCCAGGCCGTGGCCCTTTCCCAGGGAACCAACACGATCACCGTGCAGGTGGTGGATGCGGCGCTGAACACCACCATCGCCACGCGCGCCGTGGCCGTGGATTCCATTGTCCCCACAGTGGCCTTCACGGCCCCGGCACAGGGATCTTCTGTGGAAGGTGCTGTTCCGGTCACGGGTACGGCCGCGGACACGAATTTCTCACAGTACGCGCTTTATTACGGCCCGGGCCTGTCGCCCACAGCCTGGGGCGTGATTACCGCCACCAGCACGGCGCCGGTGAGTTCCGCCACCCTCGGCACATGGGACACATCGAGCCTTTACGGCGATTACACCCTGCGCCTGGCGGCCGTGGACACCTTCGGCAACACGGCCGAGGCCACGCGCTCCGTGTACATCGGCAACGCGGGCATATTCACCGCGGCCATACCTGCCGGAGAATGGACCATGGTCGCCATCCCGGGCATCCCATACAACCCCGACCCCGCGCAGTGGTTCGGCTCGGGCCGCTTCGAAGTGCAGCGCTGGGACCCCGCCATGACGCCGGACCCCTACATGTACCAGTACCAGCGCACTTTCTCGGTGTCCGCGGGCCAGTCCTTCTGGGTGAAATCCTACGGAACAGCCGTGAATTACACAGTGAACGCCTGGGTTCCGGACACCACGCAGCCGTTCGAAATCCCGGTGCGCGCCGGGTGGAATCAGATCGCAAATCCCTACAACCGCGCTATTGCATGGAGCCTTTTCCAGTTCAAGAACACGGCCACGGGAACCACCAAATCCATAACCGACGCCATCGCCGACGGCTGGATTGACGGCTCCATCTATTCCTATTCCGGCAACAATTACAATCAGCACGGAACCGCGGATTCGCTGCAGCCGCAGACCGGGTACTTCATGAAGGCGCTTGTTGACGGCACGCTTGTGATTGACCCTGGCGCGGGCCGCCCCGGCGGCGTGGCGCGCATGGTGCGCGCCAAATATGACTTCAAGCTCCAGCTCGCCGCGCAGGGCGCGAACCTGCGCGACACCGACAACTATGCGGGCATTCTCGCGAACAGCGCCGACGGCCACGACCCCGCCGACGCGGGCAATCCGCCCCTGGTCGAGCCATTCGTCACGCTCTACTTCCCGCACGACGAATGGCCCGAACGGGCCGCCGGGCGCTATGCGTCCGACATCCGCCCCGCGCCGGAACAGGGGCAGTCCGTGAAGACCTGGACCTTCGTGGTGGAAACCAGCGAACCCGGCGCGCCCGTAACCGTGTCCTGGCCCAACGCGCACACAGTGCCCGCCAATTATGAAATCACCATAACGGATGTGGAAACCGGAGCGACCGTGGATCCGCGAGTCCAGGATTCCTACGAATTCACGGCTGCGGCGCGCACGCCGCGCGTGTTCCGGCTCGCCGCGCGCAAGGCAGGCGCCGTGGCCGCGCAAAAGCTGGCCCTGTCTCTGCTCCCGGGCTGGAATCTCATCACCATTCCCCTGGACCCGGAAAACACGGATGTGCGCGCCCATCTTGGCGCCAATCTCCGCAACCTGTCCTTCTATCAGTATTACGACCTGAATTATTACGACCCGGACAGCCCCGAGCGCGTGGACATCCAGGCCGGGCTGGGTTACTGGGTATACGCGCAGGACGCCATGACCGTGGAATTCGAGGGCGAGCCGCCCAGCCCGCAGGCCCCGCTGGATGTGCCCCTTGCCTCGGGCTGGAACCTGATCGGCAACCCCTTCAACGAGGCTGTGGCGTTCGACGACACCCTCACAGTGGTGTCCGGCAGCCAGGTCCTGACCCTTTCCCAGGCTGTGGACGCGGGGCTTGTCGAGGGCCGGCTGTTCCGGTTCAACCCAGAAACCGGCGGATACGATGTGCTCGGCCCGGGCGCGTCCATGTCGCCCATGCAGGGGTACATCATCAAGGCTCTGGCCGCCTGCTCCCTGCGCTTCTCCGCCCAATAGCCCGGAGCGATTTACAGCCAAGAATTTCCAATATTAATGAAAATGGATTAAATCAAATTTATAATACTCTTTGTCTGTAATGCATGAAACAATGTCATTCACGGTTGAAAAATGCGCGCAAATCGCATAAAAATCCGGTTTAGAATTTGAGCGGCGCGGGACCGGCCTCCCCGTGGCACAGGCGGCACGCAATGACAAACGCAAAAATCCTGGTGGTGGATGACGAAAAGCCTCTGGCCCGGCTGATCTGCAAAAGCCTCTCCATGAAGGGCTTCACCGCGGACATGGCGCACACGGGCGCGGACGCCCTGGCCCTGCTCGAAAACCAGAACTACCACCTTGTGATCCTCGATTTTAAAATGCCGGGCATGGACGGGCTTGAAACCCTCAAGGCCATCCGCGAAAAATACCCTGACACGCGTGTGATTTTTACAACGGCATTCGGAGATGACGATTTAGCCATACGCAGCCTGGAGCTTGGCGCGGACGATTTCATCCACAAGCCCTGCGACCTCAAAAACCTGCACTTCAGAATCCAGAAAACCCTGAAATACCGCAGTCTGGAAGCAGAAGTCGAGACTCTTCGCACGCAGGTTCACGACCCGCGTGCGCCGTTCATCGCAGGCAGCCCGGAAATGCTCGAGGTGATTCAGCGCATCGAGCAGGTGGCCGCGGCCGCGGCCCCGGTTCTGATATGCGGCGAAACCGGCACGGGCAAGGAACTCGTGGCCAACGCCATCCACAACAGCGAGAACAACCCGCGCGGTAGCAGGCCGTTCATTTCCGTGAACAGCGCGGCCATCAGCGAGAACCTGCTTGAAAGCGAACTTTTTGGGCATGCGCGCGGTGCCTTCACGGGTGCGGTGTCCGTGAAGCACGGATTGTTCGAGGTGGCCGACGGCGGCACGCTGTTCCTGGATGAAATCAGCAGCGCGCCCCTGTCATTGCAATCCAAACTCCTGCGCGTGCTCGACGCCGGGGAGTTCATGCGCGTGGGCGAGTCCAGGGTGCGCAAGGTTGATGTGCGCATCCTCGCCGCCACGAACCGCAACCTGCTGGAAGAAGTCAAAAACTCCCGCTTCCGCGCGGATCTCTACCACCGGCTCAATGTGCTCCAGATCGAACTGCCGCCCCTGCGCTTGCGCGGCGCAGATGTGCTGCTCCTCACGGATTATTTCGTGGACCATTTCAATAAAAGTACGGGCCGCAGCGTGAAGCTGGGCCGACAGGCCCGAAGCGCGCTCGCCGCCTATCCCTGGCCCGGCAATGTGCGCGAACTCAAGCACTGCATCGAGTCCCTGGTCCTTTTGAACCGGGGCGGCAGAATCGAGCTGCATGACCTGCCCGAGCGCGTGGCCGGCGCGGCCGCAGCCGCCCTCAACGCCAGCTTCACGGATCTCAAAAACCGTACCATCGAGAAATTCGAGCGCAATTACTTTGTTTCTCTGCTGAACAATGCGTCCGGCAATGTGTCCCAGGCCTCGCGCATCGCGGATATGAACAGGGCTTATTTGATAAAAAAACTCAAAGAATATGACATAGACCCTTCCGAATTCAAGCACTGATCCCCGCACCCCGCACAAGCCCTTTACATGCCATGATTGTGTCGTTATAATGCCTGTATGCAGATGCAAACGGACGGTTGTATCCTATCGCATACAGCAATGACCGGAGTAAAAAATCCAGCGGTCATGGGCGTTTTTGGATCGCTCCAAAATTGAGTATGCTGCGGCATACATTATGGGCCACAAGACCGCCACACGGCGAGGGGGCAGGAAAACAAAAAAACCTAATATAGAAGAGGATATTCTTATTTTCCGTAAAACTTCCCGCCCGTGGCATGCGAATTGATTCGTAGTTAACCGCGCTCAATCGCGAATCGCAAGGCGCCATATTTGAAAGGACGGGCGGGAATGCACGGGAAACGGGTTCTCATCGCCGACGACGATGCTTTTTACCGCAAGCGCATCGCGGACATTTTCAAGAATTGCGGCATCGGCTACACCATGGTGGACTCCGGCGTTGACCTGGTCAAGGAGCTCCTCGCCCGGCCCGCAGATTACGCCTGCATCCTCACGGACATCTACATGGAAGCCATGTCAGGGCTGGAGGCGGCGTCCATGATCCGCGCGCGGTTCGAGAACCTTCCAATTGTGGTCATGACCGGCGACGATTGCCTGGAGACGGAGATTGACGCGCGGCGCATCGGCATTTCCTACTATCTCAAGAAACCGTTCGGCAAGCAGGAGCTTCTGGCCGTGATTTCCCGGTACGCTCCAGATCTGGCGGCAAAGGGACATGTGGAAAATTCTCATTGTTGAAGACGATCCGGAAATGCGCGAATTCATGAGCGATGTAGTGGACATGCTCGGGTACAGCGTATGCACAGCGGATTCGGGCGGCCAGGCGGTGCGTGAGGCCGATCGGCTCCGTCCAGACTTGGTGGTGCAGGACATCATGCTTCCGGATTTTGACGGGTGGACCGCGGCCCGTCGCATGCGCGACCTGCCGGGGCGCCGGGATCTGCCGGTTGTGTTCTGCAGCGGCTCGCAGCAGGAGGCCGAGCATTACATGCAGTGCCCGCCACCCGCGTCCAGGTTCCTGCTCAAGCCTTTCGACATAGACGCGCTCAACGCCGCAATCAAGGAATTTCTGGCCGAGGCACGGCGCGATGACAACGGGGAGCCGCAACCCGCGCTCCCTCCTCCGGTTCCGGAGTCTTGAACCCGGAATCCAATACCGTTCGGAGATATGGGAATGGATCAGCTCACGAACAAACAGTTTGACGAACTCAAAATGCAACTCGATGTACTGGCCGGAATTATCGCGGACATGGACGAAGCCAGCGAGCATATTCTTGGCGTTGCCGAAGAGATTCTGCTCAAGGTGTCGAACGCGGAATCCGGCGGCCTCGAGGCGGAAACCCGTGCCGCGCTTGATTGCGTGCGCCGCGTGCGCGGCGCGGACGAGCCTTTCGAGTCCTGCTACCCCGCGCTGTGCGACGCCGTGGACAAGCTCCAGCGCGCGGCCGAGGCCATGGCGCAGGCCGGTCCGCAAATCCCGAATCCCCCGTCCGCGGACCCGCTTCCCGAAATCTCCGGAGATCCCGAAACAGCCATTCCCATTGATGTTTTTGATGAATTCGGGGAGGATGCGGAAGATTCAGATGACTCGGGCGTGGAGCATGTGGTGTTGAGCCAGGCCGACTCCCAGGATCTGGACATGAACCTGGACATCATCGCCGATCTGCTCGAGGGAATAGACGAAGACAACGAGCACCTGAAAAGCGTGCTTGTGGATATGTTTCAGAAAATTGCATCCATACCGGGCCTGCCCGCGCCGCTCATGCGGCGGGTGTGCTCAACGGCCGCCATGCTCGAGCACGGGCGCACGGATTTCCCGAGCGGAGTGGCGGAGCTGCGGGACGCTGTGAACACCCTTCGTGAACTCACGGCCACGGAACCGGCCGCGCCTCCGGAGTCGGCTTCGGACGCGGCCCGCGCCGCATCCAAGACCAGGAGCGCGAACCTGGACACCTTCCTGGAGCTGCACCCGCCGCTCCTCGACGCCCTGGAACAGGAACTCATGAACGCGGTCCACGGAGGCGAACAGGCCGCCGCCGCAGTCAGAAACCGCATCCGCAGCCTTATCGAAGAATATGAAAAATACAATTATGAAGCGCCCGCCGCATTTCTCAAGCAGGTGCAGACCCGGCTCGACGCCATGGGCGCGGAGCTGTGCGAGGAAGCTGTGACCGCGCTTCTGAACGCCAGGGACATCCTGTTTGATTCCTTTGACGCGGTCGAGGGCGAGGATGTGGACGCCGCGCGCGCC